>DROK01000022.1 GCA_011321895.1 Thermodesulfatator atlanticus | reverse complement strand
TTGCAATTTTTGAAATGAGAAATTTTTAAAGTTTTTTTCATTATTGTTGAATTTTTAAAAATTAAGTGATTTTTTTCTCAAACATTAGGTATGGATAGATAACTTTTGAGTTGACTTTTTTTTTGACTAAAGCTAAAAAAACCTTCCAGTTATGGAGGATATTGGAAAGTTTGTATTATTTTTGTCGTATTTGTGGGATTATCCCCGTAAAGATTTTATTGGGCAGGGCCTGGATATTTTGTCTCATTTGGGTTTCAACACAGATGACCTAAATATTCAAACCCTTCAGGAAGAATACGTTCGCCTCTTTATAAACGCTCCCTCCGGGGTGCCTGCTCCTCCGTATGCTTCTGTTTATCTCACGGGGCTGGTGGCCCAGGAACCGGCCCTGGAAGCTTTGTCTTTTTATGAAAGGGTGGGGTTAAGGCCTGAGGGCTCTGATCCTCCGGATCACCTCTCGTGGGAGCTGGCTTTTATCGCTCATCTTATAGAACGTGAACAAAAAAAGCTTTTGCGTGAATTCCTGGAGCAACATTTCTGGCGATGGTTTCCCCGGTTTAAAGGGGCCCTTTTGGCGGCCTCTCCTCATCCTTTTTACCGGAATTTATTAGAAGTTACCGAACAAGTTTTGCAAAACATAAAGGAGGATTAACTCATGAAGAGGAGAGATTTTTTAAAATTTTCAGGTGCAGTTTGTGCGGCCCTAGCCTCTTTATCTCTTGATTCTAAATTTGTAAAGACCGTCTCTGCTTCCACCATGCGTAAGGATCTCCCTGGAAGCCTGGGGGCCGAAGAGATCCCCTCGGTATGCGATATGTGTTTCTGGCGCTGTCCCATCGTAGCCAAGGTCAAAGACGGTCAGGTGGTTAAAATCGAGGGGAACCCCCGCAGTCCCGCCAATGGTACCGCCATATGTGCACGGGGTAACGCAGGTATACAATTTTTGTACGACAAAGATCGCCTTAAGTACCCCTTGAAAAGGGCCGGTGCCAGGGGAGAAGGAAAATGGGTGCGAATATCCTGGGATGAGGCCCTGGACGAAATCGCGTATAACATCAAAAAAGTAAAAGAAAAATACGGTCCCCATGCTTTGGCCTTTTTTGATCACGGGTCCTCGGCGGCCTTTTTCCGTGAAATCTTTGAGGCCCTGGGGACAGAGAATTTTTCAAACGAGCCCGCTTTCTTCCAGTGCGTAGGGCCTAACCTTTTGGCTTATCTTTATACCCTGGGTTATCAGGCGGTAGACCCGGCCAAGGTGGATATGGCTGAGGCCAAAGTGATCATCCTTTTTGGGAGCCACCTGGGTGAAAACGTCCAGGTCTCCTTGGTTAAGTCAATGGTAGAAGGTCTTGCGCAGGGGGCCAAACTGATAGTCGTTGACCCGCGTTTTTCGGTGGCGGCGGGTAAAGCGGATATGTGGTTGCCCATAAGACCGGGGACGGATTTGGCCCTCCTCTTGGCCTGGATCAATTACGTGATCCAGCACGATCTTTATGACCGGGAATTTGTCCAAAATCATACTTACGGGTTTGAAAAACTCAAAAAAGCGGTTCAAAAATACAGTCTTTCCTGGGCGGCTGAAGTCTGTGACCTTCCGGAAGAGGATATCCGAAAAGCGATTGATCTTTTGGCCCGTCATAGACCGCATGTATGTATCCATCCGGGACGTCACTCGGCCTGGTATGGTTCCCAAGACGTCAACCGTCACCGGGCAATGGCTATTCTGACCGGCCTTTTGGGGACGGTGGGAGTCAAGGGTGGGTTTTATTTTCCCACCGAACCTCCCCTGGAGAAGGTCTCCTTCCTGGCCGGTGAGCACGAAGAAATAGAACCCCCCGAGACCTCCCTTAAAGACGATTATCCGTTTGCGGAACTTTTTCACGGTAGCCCTACCGCTGAGATTATCAAGGCCACCCGGACCGGGGAGCCTTACCCCATAAAACTCTGGGGGATCTGCGGGGTGAACGTGATTCAGACCATTCCCAACCCTTATCAAACCATGGAAGCCATTAAGAAACTCGATTTCATCTTTTGTGTAGACATTCTGCCTACCGAATCGGTCCTGTGGGCAGATATTGTCCTGCCTGATGCCACCTATCTGGAGCGTTATGACGGTTTTTACGTAGGTAAAGAGACCAGATGCTACGTGGCCCTGAGGCAGCCGGCGGTCAAGCCCTTATTTGAGAGCAGGCCCGCTTACGAAATAGCCAAAGATCTGGCCAGACGTTTGGGCCTTAAACCCCGTTATGAAAGAGTAGAAGATTGGCTTGAGGCCCAGTTGAAGCCCTCCGGGCATTCTTTAAAAGAATTGAAAAAGACGGGTCTTTTTACCTATCCTG
>DROK01000021.1 GCA_011321895.1 Thermodesulfatator atlanticus | reverse complement strand
GACCTCCTCACGGTTTACCCCCACGAAACTTGAAGAGCCAAAACCCGAAAGGGCTGGTTCATCAAGAAAGATGATGACAGGGACCCCAAAATCCTTCAAGAATTCCACCTGAAAGGCAGCTTTGAGGGCGATGTTTTTGGTTATTAAGTCCCTTAAAGTTGGGTCGTAAAAGGCCGCCTTCCCTTCTTTGGTCTTAAGCCCCACCGCTAAAGTAAAAGGCCCGGTGATCTGTCCCTTTACCGCCACGGGAGCTGGGTGGGCCTCCTTAAGCCGTTCTTTAAACATAAAAAGCCCGGGGGCGTCGTCTTCTTTTAAGGCAAAACGGGTGGCGGCAAAGGGCTTTTGTCCCTCTTTGACGGCAAGGTACTCCTCGTAAAAAGCCAGCATCTCTTTTTCAAAGGTCTCATGTCCCGGGTCTAAAGAGAGCCTTTGCGGGTCAAAACCCGGCAGCCCGCGGGAGAACTGGACGAGCATGCCCTCCCGGGGATGGGCGGGTAGCTGGGGCCAGCAGGGAATTTCGGGACAGTACCGGAGGATATAATCAAGGGCCTTTTTATGTTCTGAGCCAGGAAAGCTCCCGATAAGGGTAGGGTAGGTACGCCCGGAAAAAGCCATTTAGTCCTCCTTGTGTTTTGAAAATGGCATACCAGAAGAAAACGTTCTTGTTAATCCGAAAATCTGTTCCCTGAGATATGATTATTGGAAGCATTTTTAAGTTGATATACTTAATCGTACTTGTTGTCATCACAAACCCCTCATTAGTCATCGCGAACATGGCCCTCCTGTGGTCATCGCGAGGGCTCTCTACACATTTCAAAGTGTAGAGGGCCCGAAGCGATCTCTCCCCCTCCGGTCATCGTGAGGGAGGACGCTAGTCCTCCCGAAGCGATCTCAGGGATTGCTGCGCTCCGCTGCCGCTCCGCTCGCAATGACAATGGGGGTCATCCTAGGGATTGCTTCCCCCTGTCGTGATAATACCCCGACAGGGGTCGCAATGACTGAGGACGAATGCATACGTAATGATAATAAATAACGATGTCGACTATTTGATGACCCCATTAATAGCCAGAAGGATTTTAGGTGAGTAAAATATAGCTATGCAACGCAACCCTTTTGAGGTTTTGGGCATCGCCCCGGAAATGGTACGCGAGCTGGAAGAAGAGGCCCTTTACACCCTGGTCAAGGCCTGTTACCGGGCCCTTCAAAGGGCCTTCCATCCGGATCTTCAAAACGGCGGTAAGGAAAAAGCGGTGGAGCTTAATCTCGCCTTTGAAGCCCTTGACCTTGAGCGCAACCCTGATTCCTTCCGGGCCCACCGTAAGGCGTATTTGAAGCGTCTTTGCCGGCGCACCCAGCGGCGCACCATAGACGAGCTTAACCGGAAACTGGCCGTCCTTTTACGGCAGCAGGAACTGCTGGCAGAAAATTTCTGGCGTCACCTCCTTGAGGTCTCCCAAAGGCCTGCCCCTACCCTTTTTCCCGAGCAACCCCGGAAGATAAAGGTCACCCTCCTGGACCTGGGGCTCAAATTCAATACCTCCTTTACCGGTTACGCCCGGCACGTGGCCTTTAAGGAACTCCTCTTTGATGAAGAAGGCCAGCTCTACTACCGTTTTCCCCGGCGGCGGCTTTTTCAGCCGGTAAACTTCATCACCCTGATCGGTTCAGTCCCCCGCCGGAAACTGGAGATCTGGCCCCTGCTGGAAAAGAAACCCACCATGCAGGCCGCCGAGGGCGGTTTGCCCGATCTTAAAGCCTTTGAGGTCTTAAACGCCATCCAAACCGAGGTTTTTAAAAGGACCTGTCTCCCTTTACTGAAGACTGAACTTGAGGAAAACGCCTACCTCTTCTCTCTGCACCGCAAACACGCCTCCCTCAAACCCGTGGTCTTCGTAGAAGGGATGATCCTCAAGATAGCACCTGCGGGCCGCCAAGATTTTGACAAAATTGTAAAAAAATCCCCCCAATCATTACATAAATGTAAAAAGGCCCTGCCAGGTCCCTTGATGTTAGAGGCTTAGGTCTTGGCACAAAGATTGTATAAAGCTTTGGTAAGCGTCAAAATTCAAGGAGGTTTAAATGAAAAAAATTGAAGCGATTATTAAGCCGTTCAAATTGGAAGAGGTCAAAGAGGCCCTGGCGGAAATCGGGATTAAAGGTATGACGGTGAGCGAGGTCAAGGGTTTTGGGCGGCAGAAGGGGCACCGGGAAATTTATCGGGGGGCAGAATACATCGTTGATTTTCTGCCCAAAGTAAAGATAGAAATCGTGGTAGAGGCGGATCAGGTAGAAAAGGTGGTAGAGACCATCATCAACAGTGCCAGAACGGGGAAAATCGGCGACGGTAAGATCTTTATTTTACCCGTCGAGGAGGCCATCCGTATCCGTACCGGTGAGCGGGGGAGGGAGGCCGTATAAATGCCCACGGAAAAAGCGGGCTTGGCTGTCTTGCCGGCAGCCAAGCCTCAAGTGGTGGCCCGCAGCAAAGAGATTGACCGTCTGCTGAAGGGGCTTTACCCGGCGGAGTTAAAGCGCAGGCCCTTTTGCATTATCGCCACAGGAGGGTACGGCCAGCGGGTGCTCTGTCCCTATTCTGATATCGACCTGCTCTTTCTACACCAGGACTTAGACGAGGAACTTCTGTCTCAGGCGGTCCAAGCCATCAGCTACCCCCTTTGGGACAAGCACTTCGAGGTGGGCTACCGGGTCTGCACTTTAGAAGAGGTATTGAGCGACGCCCTAAAAGACCTTTCTCTTTTTACTTCCCTGCTCAGCACCAGGCTGGTCGCGGGCAGCCGTGGGCTTTACCGCAAATTTGTCAGTCTTTTTGAGGAACGCCTGATCTCAGGCCGGCGGAAGGAAATTTTTCAGGCCCTAAAGGAGGCGCGCAAGAAGCGCCTGGCTCATTATCAGGGGGAGGCCTATCTCCTGGAGCCTCATTTAAAAGAGGGGCTTGGGGGCTTGCGGGACTATCATTTTTTCCTCTGGGTGGCCCGGATTATCTTTGGCCTTTACGGGCTTAAAGACATGGAAAGGGCCGGGCTCATTACCCCCGGGGAAAAGGCCGCCTTGAAGGCCGCTTTCAACTTCCTCCTTATGGTAAGGGAGGAGCTCCACCTTTTGGCCGGGCGCAAGGAAGACCGCCTCTATTTCGAATACCAACCAACTCTTGCGGTAAAACTGGGCTTTGGTCTCGAGGTGGAAGCGGCCATAGAGAAGTTTATGACCGGTATTTACCGGGCCATGACCGTTATCAGAGAAGGGGTGGAGGCCCTTTTTGATCACGTGGAGGTCATTTTGGGCCTGCGCCCGGAAGAAAGGAAACTCCTCGCCCCGGGGCTTGAGATCCTTTCCGGGCGGATCCACCTCCTTTTCCGGGAACAAGCTTTACTGGACCCTTCTTATCTGCTGCAAATCTTTTTGTTCCAGGCAGAAACGGGGCTTAAATTACACCACCTCACCCGATCCTTTCTCAAAGAAAAGAAACCCCTTAAAAAATTTTCCGGCTTTGAAGGGCGTATTTTTACCAAATTGTTGACCAAGCCCCACGCCTACCTGGCCCTTCAGAGTCTCAGGGACACCGGGGTCTTGCTCTACGTGCTACCGGAATTCGAAAGACTTTTAGGCCTTACCCAGTTTGACGTCTATCATATCCATCCCCTTGATGAACACCTCTTTCTCACCGTGGCGGAACTCAACAGGCTCAGAGAAGAGGAGCCTGATTTTTGGGACCTCATCGAAGACGAAGAGGTCTTGTTCTTGGCGGCCCTGCTCCACGATATCACCAAGGGCCAGGGCCCGGGGCACGCCCGTACCGGGGCGGAAAAGGCCTACCAGATCGCTTTAAGGCTTGGTCTTTCTCACAAACAGGCTGAACAGGTAAAACGTTTGGTAGCACAGCACCTTTTCCTGGTGGAGACCGCTCTGAGGCGGGACCTCACGGAAGAAAAGGTCGTGGTCGATTTCGCCCGGCAGATGGGTGACGTGGGGCACCTGACCCGGCTTTATTATTTGACCGTGGCCGATTCCCGGGCTACCGGCCCTGCGGCCTGGAACGAATGGAAAATGGCCCTGGTAAAAGAGCTTTATCTGAAAGCAGCTAAACTCCTTACCGAAGGTGAGCTTTCCCAGAAAGAAACCGTAAAAGAGCTGATTCAACGTGAAGAAAAACTGAAGAAAGATTTTGGTCCCTTAGTAGAGACCTTGCCGCCCTGTTACTTATTGCACGCTTCATTGGAGGAGATCAAAAAAGAATTGGGTCTCCTTCAGGAGTTTAAGGCCAGCCGGGATCCGCTTCGCCTTTTGGTGCGGCGCTTAAACGGGGTATACCGGGTGGTGATCATAACCAGAGACCGCCCAGGACTTTTTGCCAAATTGGCCGGGGCCTTCGCCCTCCACCACCTGGATATTCGTTCGGCCCGCATTTTTACCTTGACAGACGGGACAGTTCTTGATGTGTTCGAAGTGGCCGCCCCTTACGGGGAGATCTGGTGGGAGGAAATCAGGGAAACCATAAAAAAGGTGCTCAGCGCAGAAGAAGAAGAGGAACTGGAGAGACGTTTGAAGGCTTTAAAACCCCTGGTTTGTGCCCTTAAAAGGCCAGAGAAGAAACCGGAAATCTACGTCCGTTTGGATAACGTAAACTCTGACTTCTTTACCATCGTAGAAATTTTTGCTCCGGATAAAATTGGTCTCCTCTATTTCCTGGCCAAAGCCCTGGCCAAGTGGCCGGTCAACATTGAAAGG
>DROK01000020.1 GCA_011321895.1 Thermodesulfatator atlanticus | reverse complement strand
GTGACTATCCGGACGAAGCCATTGTAGAAGGGCACGAAGCGGTCAACAAGGGCGGTTACATCAAGCCTGAACGGCATCTGCCCACCATCGTCCTTTGGGACATGCGTTACGGTAACCCCCTTGAGTCCCTGCTCCACGGTATCATTCGTCAGAATATGGGTTGCACCCACCACATGTTTGGGCGTGACCACGCCGCGGTGGGTGAATATTACGACAAATGGGCGACCCAGATCCTCTGGACCAAGGGGATTCCGAGCTACGGCTTCCCTGCACCGCCTACTGACGTACCTTATGGTCTTGATATCAGGCCTCAGAATATGCGTGAGTTCTCTTATTGCCCCACTTGTAAGGAAATGGCTTATTCCGAGACCTGCGGGCACAAGAGAGAGAAACTTTCCGGTAGCTTCCTGCGGGGCATGGTGGCTGAAGGCGTCCAGCCTCCCACCATTATCATGCGGCCTGAGGTCTACAAGGTCATCGTGAAATGGTGGAAACACTTTGGTTATCCGTTCTGCAACGAAAAGTACGTCATTAACAAAGAAAAAGAGCTCGAAGTGGATCTTGAGGATCTTTAAAAACAAACCTTTGGAGGAGGTTAAAAATGGGCGAATATTTCATGGTAGTACTTTTGGACGACCACCGGATGGCTAAAATCCGGGGGACCGGTTTAGAGGAGCATATTAAATATATGTTTGGCGGGGAGCTCAGGCTCCTGGAAGTCAAGGTGACTGAAGAATTAAAAGACCGGATCTTGCAGGAATTTGAGACTGCGCGGGTAGACTCCCGGGGGGCCATTACCGACGTGCCGGTGGCCTTTATGAGGGAGCTCTTTAACCAGGTGGTGGAAAAGAAATCGCTTGGCCCGGAAGTGGTAGAGGCCGTGCTGGAGAAGATTGACGAAATCAAAAAGGCTGCGGAAAAAGAATCTGAATATCTTCCCCCCCCTGAAATCGAAGAAGAATAAACTCGCCTCAAAAGCCGCCCCGACCGGGGCGGCTTTTCTTTATGGTTAAAACCGGTCTTTTTCGCCTAGTAAAAGAAGGATATCTTGCTGATTTTTTAAAAGACAGAAGACTCGGCCTTTTATGTCACCAGGCTGCGGTGTTGCCGGATCTCACCCCAGCCCACGTGGCCCTCAAGGCCCTTTTCCCTGAGGAATTGGTCCTCCTTTTTGCCCCGCAACATGGACTTTCCGGCACCGCCCAAGCCAACATGGATTTTTCGGCTGATTCTGTGGAACCCGAGACCGGGCTTCCGGTAATCAGCCTTTACGGGCCGAGGCTCTTCCCCCAAGAAGAACATTTGGCAGCTATAGACGTCCTCCTCATAGATTTACAGGACGTGGGCTGTCGGGTTTACACTTACGTCTGGACCTTACTTTTGTGTCTTAAGGCCTGCGCCAGGGCCGGGGTGGCGGTGGTGGTGCTTGACCGTCCCAATCCTTTGGGCGGGGCCCAGGAAGGCCCGCTCCTTGAACCGGACCTTTTCTCTTTTGTGGGGCTTTTTCCCTTGCCCATGAGACACGGGCTCACTCTTGCTGAATTGGCCCTCTTTTTTAAAGAAAAAATGGCCCTCGACCTTGAGCTCAAGGTGGTCCCTTTAGCGGGGTGGCGTCGGGATATGTTCTTTCCTGAAACCGGGCTTCCGTGGCTGCCCCCTTCCCCCAACATGCCCCGCTTTGAAACGGCTCTGGTTTATCCCGGCCAGGTCCTGCTTGAGGGGACCAATCTTTCCGAAGGCCGGGGTACCACCACCCCCTTTGAGGTCTTTGGGGCGCCCTGGCTGGAGCCAGAAAAGATAAGCCATCGGCTGGAAGGACTTCCGGGGGTGTATCTGGTTAACTGCGAATTTGTTCCCTGGTTTGATAAATGGGCAGGAAGAGTTTGTCGGGGTGGGAGACTCTTCGTCTCTGATCCGCGTCTTTTTAAACCGGTGCGCACAAGTTTGCTCCTTTTACAACTCATAAAGAAGGAATTTCCAGAGTTTGAGTTCAGGCGCCCACCCTACGAGTTTGAATGGCAGAAATGGCCTTTTGACATTATAGTTGGAAATAAAAAAGTCAGGAGTCTCTTGGAAGAGGGCCTCTGGGAAGGGATATTAGACGAAGGGCTTGAAGAATTTAGGGCCGAGACCAGGCCCTTTTTACTTTATACGTGATGGTTTCCAAAAACCAGAAAAATAACAAAAGCCAGAAAAACAACGAAGAAAAAAAGGCCCTTGAGCCCAAAATCGTTCGCTTTAAATCCAACCGCGAGCGGGTAAAGACCCTCCTTTCCCAATTCAAAAAGGACGACCGGGTCCTCATCTTGATCTGGGCTGACCCGGATTCCATGGCCAGCGCCCTGGCCATGAAGCGCCTTATCCGCCAGCGGGTCTCGGAGGTTACCATCGCTCACGTAAACGAGATCCGGCGGGTCAATAATCTGGCCATGGTCAAACTCCTGAAAATCCCCCTGGTCAAGTGGCGACAGGTTAAGGTTTCGGAATATACCAAGAAGATCCTTATCGATTCCCAGCCTTCCCATAACGCCGAATTTCAAAAATTGGACTTTGACGTGGTGATTGATCATCATCCCCTCACCAACGGGTGGAACGCCCCTTTTATTGATATCAGGCCGGAATACGGGGCCACCTCCTCCATGATGACCGAATATCTGCGCACCTTAAAGATCAAGCCGTCCGTGGTGCTGGCCACCGCCCTGATCTACGGCATCAAGACCGACACCAATAATTTTGAAAAAGAATGTACCCTTCAGGACGTTTTGTGTTTCCAGTATCTTTTTAAACGGATGAACCGGCACCTCCTCCATAAAATCGAGGCCTCAGATATCAGGCGTTCAGAACTCAAGTATTTCCGCAAGGCCTTTGAAGAGGTAAAGATCAGAAAGCAGCGGCTTTTCTCGCACGTAGGCAAGGTTCCCAACCCGGATATCCTGGTGGTAATTGCGGACTTTTTTAACCACGTGCACGAAATAGGCTGGGTCTTTATTTCCGGGGAATACCGTGAGCGGTTAATAGTCATTATCCGGTGCGATGGTTACCGTAAAGATGCGGGCAAACTGGCCCAGCGGGTTTTCGGGAACCTGGGCTTTGCCGGTGGGCACCGGGAAAAGGCCCGGGCCGAAGTGCCGCTGGAAAAACTAAACCAAAACGCCAACCAGTTCACGACCCGCAGCCTTATCCGTATTCTGGAGAAACATTTTCGCAGGTAGGAGGGACGAGATGCCCATATACGAATACCGTTGCCTGGTATGCGGGAAAATTTGTGACCATCTCGTCCTCAACCGGGATGATTTTGAACCTTACTGTAAACACTGCGGGGCCAAAGAGGTTGAGAAACTCATTTCCAGGGTCAGGGTAAGGCTTTCCATGGATACCCGCCTGGAACGCCTGGCTGATCCGGCCCTGTTGGGTTCGGTAGACGAAGATGACCCGCGGGCGGTAAAAAGGCTTATGGAACGCTTCGGGGCGGAGTTTGGTGACGAGCTGGGAGACGACTTCGACGAATTTTTAGAGACCGCAGAAGAAGAGATCGAGCAGGAAATGGCCGGAAAAGGAGAAAGCCCGGAAGGATCAGAAGCAGAAGAAGGACTGGCTGCTGACTCTTCTGCCGGGGCCGAAGAGTCTCCCCAAAATTCTTCCAAGGAAGGGGAAGATGCGTAAACCCAAAGTACCGGTGGTGGCTTTGATGCTGGCAGGGGGGCGGGTGGATGAACTTTCGGTACTTACTTTTTTCCGCCCCAAAGCGGCGGTCCCCTTCGGCGGGCTTTACCGGGTGATTGATTTTCCCATGAGTAACCTCATGCACTCTGGCATCTGGGTGGTAGGGGTCCTTTCCCAGTACAGGCCTTATTCCCTGATGACCCACCTAGATTACGGTCTGCCCTGGGATATGGTGGGCCGCAGGAGAGGTCTTTATATCTTGCCCCCGTTTATGGGGCGCGAAGCCTCAGATTGGTATAAAGGGACGGCGGACGCGGTTTTCCAAAATCTGGAATTTATCAGGCGCTGGGATCCAGAACTGGTGTTAATCCTTTCAGGAGACCATATTTATAGCATGGATTACCGGCCACTTATCCAGTTTCACCAGGACCACCAGGCGGATCTCACCATAGCCTTCACCCCGGTGGCCCCGGAAGAGGCCCACCGGTTTGGTCAGGGAGTTATCGCAGAGGAGGGCCCCCTGGGCGGGCCCCTTAAGGACTACCGGGAAAAGGTTTCCCCCCCGGTTTCCAACTACGCCTCCCTTACCATTTACGTCTTTCGGACCGAGGTCCTGGAAGAGGTTTTGACCAGAAGCCGTACTCCGGAAAGTTACGAATTCGGCCGGGACATTATCCCGCAGATGGTGGGTAATTACCGAATTTACGGCTACGTATTCCGAGGTTATTGGGGTTATACACGTACTCTTGAGGAGTTTTGGCGCACCCATCTTGATCTGCTGGGCCCGAACCCCAGGATTGACCTTAAAAAATGGAAAGTTTGTACCAATCTGGCCCACCGTAACATCCGGGACCGCAAACCCACGGTGCTGGGACCCAAAGCCAAAATCTGTGACAGTCTCTTTTATAACGGGGCCTATATTGGTGGAAAGGTGGAACGATCGATCCTCTTTCCAGGGGTGAAAATAGAAGAAGGGGCGGTGGTCAAAGAATCCATCCTCTTCCACGATACGGTGGTCAGGGCCGGTGCTCACCTCGAACGGGTCATTACGGATACGGAAGTGGTGATAGGGTCTGAGGCCCGGGTAGGGGGAGAGGAAGGGATCACGGTGATCGGTCGGGAGTCGGAATTGCCTGCCGGGCTTCGTATCGCGGGCGGGGTAACGGTCTATCCCCACCTTAAGCCGCAGGCCTTCTCTGAAGAATCTTATGCCCCGGGGGCGGTTATTTCCTGATGTTACGCAAAGAGGTTATTATTGAAAACGAGTTGGGCCTGCACGCCCGTCCAGCGGCCAAGCTGGCGGAAACAGCCAAGCGTTACCGGGCCAGGATTTACCTAAAGAAAGGTTCCAGAAAGGCCGAAGCACATAGTATACTCGATGTCCTGGCGCTGGCCTGTACCAAAGGTTCGGTGGTGGAAGTAATAGCTGAGGGGGAAGAGGCGGAAAAGGCCCTTAGCGAAATAGTAGCCTTGTTGAGCAGCCGGGGGGCATGAAAAGACTAAAAGGGATAGGGGTTTCGCCTGGCGTAGCCATTGGTCCTGCCTATCTTTTGCTTACCGGCCACCTCAAAATTACCCGTCGCATATTAAAGCCAGAAGAAGTCACCAGAGAAATCAGGCGTTTCCACCGGGCCCTGGAAGCCACTATCAAAGATCTCGAGGAAGTAAAACGGCATATTCCCGAGGAAATGGTCCATCCCCTGTCCATTATCGACGCCCACATCCTGATGTTAAAGGACCCCTCTCTGGTGAGAGAGACCGAAAAATTGATCAAAGAATCCCTGGTGAACGCCGAGTGGGCCCTGAGGAAGGTCCTTAAAAAGTACCAGCAAATCTTTAAGGAGCTGGGCGATTTTTATTTGCGAGAGAGGATCCGGGACCTGGAACACTTGATAGACAAGGTCATTTTTACCCTCCAGGGCCAAAACAACCACGTTTCTTTAAACCAGCCGGCGGTAATCGTGGCCCATGACCTTTCTCCCGCTGATACGGCCAGGTTGCGCCCGGACACCACCCAGGCCTTCGTTACAGAGGTGGGTAGCCGCACTTCACACACCGCCATCGTGGCCAAAAGCCTGGGAATCCCGGCGGTGGTGGCGGTGAAAGGGGTAACCGAAGAGGTCAACCCCGGGGACCTCCTTATCGTGGACGGCCTGGCCGGCGAAGTGATCGTAAATCCTACCCAGGAGGTAATCGAAGAGTTCCTGGACCGGCGGCTCGAATGTCAGGAGAGGCGGGCTCTCCTTACCCGTCACGCCAAGGAGCCGGCGGTGACCCTGGACGGCCACCGTATCGCGGTGAGGGCCAACATCGAGCTTTTAGACGAACTCCCCCTGGCTTTAGAATTAGGGGCGGAGGGGGTGGGGCTTTACCGCACGGAATACCTTTACGTGACCCGGAAGGCCCTTCCCAGCGAAGAGGAGTTATTCGAGACCTACCGGCAGGTAGTGGAAGGGTTTAAGCCGGAAATAGTTACTTTCCGCACCCTGGATATCGGGGGAGATAAGTTTGCGACCAAACTTGACCTGCCAGAAGAAATTAACCCGGCCCTGGGATTGCGGGCCATCAGGCTCTGTCTCAAGAGTCCAGCCCTTTTTAAAACCCAGCTGCGGGCCATCTTGCGGGCCAGTCTTTACGGCCGGGTACGTATCATGTTCCCCATGATCTCCGGGTTGGGAGAATTGCGCCGGGCCAAAACCTTTGTCCAGGAAGTGGTGGAAGAATTACAAAAGGAGGGACTCCGGTTTGAGGCCCTTCCAGCCATAGGGGCTATGATCGAAATTCCCTCCGCGGTGGCCATCGCCGACCTCCTCGCCCAGGAGGTGGATTTTTTCAGCATCGGGACCAATGATCTTATTCAATACGCCCTGGCCATTGATCGGGGGAACGAACACGTGGCCCATCTTTACGAACCCCTCCACCCTGCAGTCCTCCGGCTCATTAAACAAATCGTCACCGCGGGGCATGAGGCCGGCATCGAGGTGGCCATGTGTGGGGAAATGGCCGGGGAGGTCTTTTATCTTCCCCTCCTGGTTGGTTTTGGGCTTGACGAACTGAGCATGAACCCCCAGAGTATTCCGGCCGTCAAAAACCTTATCCGCAGGCTCAATTTTACGGAGTGCCAAAAACTGGTGGAGGAGGCCTTAAAACTTTCTACCCCGGAAGAAATCAGGGTGCTCGTCCTTTCCTGGTTTGAAGAGAGGGATTTGACCCTCTTTTGGGATTATTTTTAAAGGCCTTTGGTCTTCAGCGTCTGAATCCGGTTTTTGAGCCGGTCCATGAATTGGCGCAGGTCGCTTTTGAGTTCAGGTAAGGTCTGGTGCCCTTTGGCATAAACCTTCTGTAGTTCGTTAAGCCAGTATTCCAGGCTTTCAGCCTCCCTTTTGACCAGTTCTTCCTGGACTTTTTTCTTTATCTGTTCTAGAAGTTTGCGGTCTACGTTCATGTCCCATCCTTTAGGCTCTTGGTTTCTGAAAGCAAAGATAAGACACATTTGGGGTCTTTTGGAGGGGGGTCTTTGTTGGTACCTTTAGGTTTGAAGGAGGAGAAAATGCACGGAAGACCAGAGCAGCAAGAAAAATTTGTGCCTCGTCTGGTGGCCTGGGAATTGACCAGACACTGTAACCTCAATTGCATTCATTGTCGGGCGGCGGCCAGCCGAGGGCCTTACGAAAACGAACTCACCACGGAAGAGTGTTTTCGCATCTTAAAAGAGATACGGGAGGTGGGCACCCCGATTATCATCCTTACCGGAGGGGAACCCCTCCTGAGACCGGATATTTTTGAGATCGCCGCTGAGGCCTCAAGGCTTGGTTTTCGGCCGGTGATGGCCACCAACGGCACCCTTCTTACCGCAGAAATTATCGCCAAGATGAAAGAGGTCGGGATCGCGCGGGTTTCCATCAGCCTGGACGGCGCAGAGGCCGCCTCTCATGACAATTTCCGCCAACAGGAGGGGGCCTTTGAAGGGGCCTTGCGGGGGATTGAGCTTTTGCGCCAGCACGGCCTACCTTTCCAGATAAATACCACGGTTACCGAAATAAACGTAGAAGAAGTACCCAAAATCCTTGAGCTGGCGCTGAAACTTCAGGCGGTGGCCCACCATATTTTCCTTCTGGTCCCCGTGGGGCGGGGGAAAGAAATGGCCTCCCAGGCCCTTACCGCGGAAAAATACGAGAAGGTACTTCATTGGTTTTACGAACAGCGGGATAAGGTCCCGCCGGGTTTTCACCTGAAGGCTACCTGTGCTCCCCATTACTACCGCATCCTGCGCCAGCGGGCACGGGCAGAAGGTAAACCCGTTACCTTTGAGACTTTTGGTCTGGACGCGGTCACGAGGGGGTGTCTGGCGGGAACGGGCTTTTGTTTTATTTCGCACCGGGGAGTGGTGCAGCCCTGCGGTTACCTGGAGCTCAACTGTGGTTCACTGCGGGAAAAGAGTTTTCCTGAAATCTGGTGGGAGACGGAAATATTCAAAAACCTGCGCCATTTTAAAGGATACCGCGGCAAGTGTGGTCGGTGTGAATATGTCCGGGTCTGCGGGGGGTGTCGCGCCAGGGCTTATGAAGCCACTGGCGATTATCTGGCTGAAGAGCCTCTCTGCCTTTACGAACCGGGAAAAAAGGCTTAAAAGGGCGGTTTCAAAAACCGCCCTTTTCGGTTTATTCAAAATACTTTTCCTCTTCGATTTCTATCCCGGCCTCTTTGAGGCGTCTGTAGTCTTCTTTTAAACGCGCGTTAGCCAGATTACGGTTGGCCAACTCTTCTTCGATGGTCTCGGTGGGAAAGCCCATGGCGTAGAAACGGTCAACCGTATATTTTTCCCCGTCTACTTCGAATTCAAACCGGGCGGACAAAATATAGGCTTCTTTTTCTTCAAGGATCTGGGCTTCCGGGTGAATTTTTAGGATGATTGGGCGTTTGAGAAGGATGACCCGGGCCTTTACCTTTTTCCCCTGTTTGGCCATCTCTATGATTTGGGCCAGTCTATCAACACGCATCTTTCACCTCCGTTTTTTTGGCACAGATAGGCATTAAAAAGCTCAAGTCAAGCCAAACTTTAAGAAGAAAGGATTTTTCGGGCCCGCTGGCAATCTTCGGCTATCTGGGCGGCCAGTTCTTCAGGGGAGGAGAATTTTTTCTCGTCTCTTAGGCGTGCCACTAGGGAAACACAGATCCTTTGGCCGTAAAGATCACCCTTAAAGTCAAAAATATGCACCTCGGCCGAGAGATAATGGTCCCCAAAGGTGGGGTTAAAGCCCAGGTTCATGACCCCGGGCCTTTTTTCCTGGTCAAGGGTTACGTAAACGGCGTAAACCCCTGTTTTGGGCAGAAGTTTTTCCCGGGAGAGCTTGAGGTTGGCCGTAGGAAACCCGAGCAGTTTGCGTCCCCGCCCGTGGCCCGGGATGACTTCTCCACAAAGCTGGTAATACCGGCCCAGTAGTTTGGCGGCCAGGGCCACTTCCCCTTCGGTGATGAGCTCTCTTATCAGGGTGCTTGAGACCACTAGCCCGTCTACTTTTTGGGGCGGAATGACGATTACCTCGAAACCGAAACGGCGCCCTAAAACTTTCAGTAGTTCCGTGTCGCCACGGCGTTTGCGCCCGAAACGATAATCATAACCCACCACCAGTTTTTTAATCCCCAGGCCGCGCACCAGGATCTCTTCCACAAAGTCTTCTGCTTCTAAGGCGGCCAGCTCCGGCGTAAATTCAAGGAGCAAAAGATAATCAAGGCCCGCCTCTTCGATAAGTTTTATCTTTTGTTCCAGGGTGCAGATTAACTTGAAGGGGACTTCCGGGCGCAAGACTTTTAGCGGGTGAGGGTCAAAGGTGATGGCCACGGCCTGGCCCCCCTTTGAACGGGCCTGCTTTATGGTCTCTTTAAAGAGGGCCTGGTGTCCCAGGTGTACGCCGTCAAAGTTGCCGATGGTGGCCACGCAATAGGAAAATTTTTGGGGCAGGTCTTCTCTTCTAAGGATTTGCATGGGTTTAAGGGATCTCCACTTCTGCCGGGGCCAGAATCTGGTCTTTTCTGGGTTTGGGTAATTTTATCTTGCGGAAACGCCAGCCAGGGTGTCTCAATATCCCCTTGAAAGGGGGTTTGCCCTTTACGTTTCCGATGAGACGGATTTTTTGCGGATCAAAATCTTCTTCCACCCAGACCTCGGTACCTTCTTCGGCCTCGATCACCGGAGCGAGTTCCACCACTTCGAAGACCACCGCCCGGAGTTTAGGGTGGATGGACCGAACCGCGGCCCCGATCTGGGTGTCGTCATACCGGGCCAGGTCTTCTTGCAGAAAATCAAGGAAACGCCCTTCTTTTTGGAGAGCTCCGAGGAAGGAAGCCACGTAGGCCTCGGCGGCGGAGACTTCTGGTTCCGGGCTTTCAGGGGCCTTTTCCGCTACAGGTTCAGGGGAAGGAGGTCTTTCAATATCTTTTGGTTCTTCGGGTTCTTTTTCTACAGGGGAAGGTTTCTCAGGAGTGGTCGGCACAAGGGCTGCAGCCAGCAGACCTCCTGCCAGAGGGATCCCTAAAAAGGCCCCTATGGCCCAAGGGGGAAGACCATCCTTGAAATAATAGGCCAGTGCCCCGCAGGCTGCGGCCACCAAAAGACTTATGATAAGGACGAGAACCTTGGGTTTCATCTAATCTTTCCTTCCCGGTAGGCCTCAATGAGGTCCAAGAAGCGGTCAAAAAGGTAGACGGAATCGTGAGGGCCCGGGGCGTTTTCCGGGTGGTACTGGACCGAGAAAAGGGGGATCTCTTTGTGCCTTAAGCCCTCAAGGGTCCCGTCGTTTAGGTTTATGTGGGAGACTTCCACCTCTTTGGGGAGTTCTTCCTGACGTACACAAAAGCCATGGTTTTGCGAGGTAATCTCGATCCTTCCGGTGGCCAGATCCTTAACCGGCTGGTTAGCCCCGCGGTGCCCGAATTTCAGCTTAAAAGTGCTGGCCCCCAGGGCCTGCCCCAACATCTGGTGCCCGAGGCAGATGCCAAAGATGGGCCTTTTTCCGATAAGGGCCTTGGCGGTTTCTATCACGTAGGTAACCGCCGCCGGGTCTCCGGGACCGTTTGAAAAGAAGATGCCATCCGGGTCGTAGGCGAGGATCTTTTCCGCCGGCGTGTCTGCCGGAACTACCAAAAGCTGGCAACCCCGTTCTTCCATGAGACGTAGCTGGTTAAATTTGAGGCCACAATCAAGCACTACCACCCTGGGGCCCCCTGCCGGGTCAAAGGGGAAAAACTTTTTAATCTGACCGTTGACCCAGCGGTAGGGTTCCTTACAGGTCACCTCTTTGACCAGGTCGCGACCCACCAGCCCTGGTGAGGCCTTGACCCGTTCCAGGAGGGAGGCCGGGTTCAGGTCTTGGGTGGAGATCCC
>DROK01000019.1 GCA_011321895.1 Thermodesulfatator atlanticus | reverse complement strand
ATGATTTAACCACGACAGGGGTCGCAATGACTGAGGGCGGATGCATGTACGTAATGATAAAAATGATGTCGACTATTGATGACCTTATTAATAAAGCGGGTTTTGGTAGTTACTGATGACCCTTTGGCGGTGGGTGAATTCCTTTTGTAAGGAGATAATCTTGGCCTTTAATTTCAAAAAAAGTTCCTTTAGTTCCTTTTCTTGGCGTAATATTTTTTCAATCCTAGACCTATACCTATAAATTTTATTTTCTTCCGCCGGTAAGCCTGTATTACGCAAGAGGGCGTGGATTTTGCGCCGTTCGTAAAGGAGGCGGGAGAGTTGGTCAAACCCTTTGAAACTGAGCCTCTCTCGTTCTAAAAGAGAGATAAGGAGTTCTTTTTCCTCTTTTTCTATTTGTTCAAGTTTGCGGAGGAGTTCTTCAAATTCCATCTCAGTCACCGAAAGGAGGGGAGGGGGCTCCCCTCCTCCTTAACCCGCAACAGCGGTTTGGGGGCTGGGTTGAGCCGAAGAACCGGCAGAGGTCCCGTTGTTTCTTCCCAGCACCTGTTCCACCCAGATCTTTTTGAGTTCAGAAAGGTAACGAATGCTGCGGTCAATCACTTCCCGGTCTTTTTCCCCTCCACCGTTTATTTTGGAAAGTTCCCTGATAATGGCCCCGTAAAGCCCGTAGAGAAATTCTGCCGCTTCACCACCTTCTTTCAGGTTGACTCCGGCCTGAAGCTCTCCCACTATGGCGATGGCCTTGCCCAAGTGCACCCCCCTTGGGCGGGGTTCTTCAAAATGGTTCCTGGCCAGGGCCAGTTCTTTTATAGCTGCTTCAAAGAGCAACTTGACGATCTTCTGGGGATCCTGCAAGGTCGAAACCGCGTTTCTCTGGTAATTTTTGAGCCCTTTATCGTACATTACAACCTCCTTGTTCCGTTTTAGCGTTCTTCCCTGAACGCATCGGTTTTATTTCTTTTCGGATAGCCCCATAATGCTCTTAAATTGGACGTCTAAATAAGAGGACATATCGTTTAGTTGCTGAATATATCTGTCAAGCGCGATAAATTGTTTCTGTAAGTATGAGATATATTGGTCTACCCGTTTTTGGGCTAAAGAGATATCATTTTTTAAGTTTTCGATGTATTTTTCCGTAGTTTTTTGTTCTAAAGCAATTAAACCTGACGGCCCCAGATATTTTTGTAGGACGTTATTAAACTTTTCTCCAACGCCGGTGATATTTTGATCATCATCACCGAGGAGGAGTTTTTTAACCTCTTCAGGGTAGGAGGAAAGGGCGTTTTCCAGCTTTTTTTCGTCAAAGCTCAGGGAACCGTCCCGGTTAAAATTAAGGCCCAGGTCAAAAAAACTTTTTACGTGTTCGTTTTCCGGATTTACGGTGAAGAGGACGTCTCTCAGGTCCCTTAAAAGGCTTTCGGCTGCCCGGGAACGATAGAGAGGGCCTTCCTCCCCTGTTTCCACGTTAAAAGACATCTTTTCGTTCAATTCTTTGAAAAATTCTTTGAGATCATTAACAAAAGAGCTGATAAGTTCTTTCAAACCTTCCCGATCCGCCGTGACCTCAACGATAGCCGTGCCGGCCTTTTTGAGTTCGAGCGCCACCCCCGGAATGAGATCGTCTACCGTATTGGCTCCGCGCTGGTAAGAGATGTCGTCCAGGGTGAAGAAGGCATTCAGACTCTCGCCGTC
The DNA here is from genome assembly GCA_011321895.1 of Thermodesulfatator atlanticus. Classification (GTDB taxonomy): domain Bacteria; phylum Desulfobacterota; class Thermodesulfobacteria; order Thermodesulfobacteriales; family Thermodesulfatatoraceae; genus Thermodesulfatator; species Thermodesulfatator atlanticus_A. Next base: position 5,354 of record DROK01000019.1, on the reverse strand, counting down.
ATCTTCGATCTGGTTGGGGAAAAGGGCGGGATCAGCTGGGTCCTGGGTAACGTTTAATGGTTCCGGGGCACGGAGATCAACGAAATAGTTACCATCCTTGTCCCGGATGAGATAGGCGCGCAGGGAGGTGTTTTCCGCCGCCTCGTTGATCAGATCTACCAGGCCGGAAAGGGTGGTCCCGTCTGCCACTTCTACGTTTAGGCTCTGGGAACCGACTTCGATATTGAGGGTGATCGGGCCCCCGGAATCATTTACCACGTCGTCAGGGTTGGTGTAGTTTCCCGTGCGCCAGATATTGGGCACCGCGGTAATCTCTTCAAAGGCCATCCCCTGTAGTTCCTGGGTGACCACCACGCGGTTTTCTTCGCCGGTATCTCGGGCCTTGAGTACCAAACGGTAAGGATTGGAAGGGGCCCCGGTATCCACCACTTTGGCTTCAAGGCCGGGGTTGTCTTCGGCCTCGTTTATCAGCCGGGCAAGGCCCTCAAGGGTAGTCCCCTGTGGTACGAGTACGGAAAAGTTCTGGTCTCCCACCGAAATTTGGAGCACGTCATCCGCCGAGGGAGCGATGTCCGCGTCCTTAGTGGCGTAGCCCTGCGATTGCCAAAGGCTTTTACGGGCAAGCTGGGAAACACTGATGTTATAAGTCCCTTCCAGGGCCCCAACCTCGGCCCGGCCTGTGACCGCGTCTCCGGAGACCGATATTTTCTTGGTGAGGTAGGTGCTTTCAAGAGAGAGGTCCAGGGTCTTGCTCTTCAGAGAGAGGACTTTGGTGTTGAGCCAGTCAAATTCGTTCAGCCTGGTCTCGTAGCGGTCTTGGGTCTCCTTCATGCGCTCGATGGGCTTTTCTTCAATCTGGCGTAACTGGTCTATCAAGCCCTGCAGGTCAAGCCCTGAACCCAGACCTAAAACGTTTATTTTTCCCACCACGCCCGCCATAACTGACTCCTTATTAGAGCTATCGAATAGATGGGCTTTTGAACTTAAAAAATCATTTTAGGGCCAAGGAAGCGCTTTCCTTTTCGGCCTGTTGGGCCAGACGGTAAAAATGGGGCTTAAGGGGCTCCCTTAAGGGGTACCGCCTGGCGTCTAATACCACCTGTTTGGCAAGCCGCCTGGTAATGTTGACCACTACGGGGCCGAGCAGGTTGACCGTCATCTCTTCCGGTTTTTCTTTAGGGATGGTGACGATGCTTAAAAAACAGAGCTCGTCACCCTCTTTCAGGTGTAGTTCTTTTAAGACTTCGGGCGGGAGCTTGGGGGCGTAATCAGGGAAAAAGAGCCGGGGATCCACCACCACAAAGGCCAGCTCCGGCACGTCCACCGCCTGAAGCCAGAAGAAGGGAGAATTCTGGCGATGGGGGATAAGTACGTAACGTTTGGCTTCGGGAAAACCCAAAATACCCGAGGTAAAAAAGATTATCTTGTTTTCCTCTATTTCGATCTTGCCGAATCTGGTGGTTTCGATCTGCAAGTTACTCCTCCCCGTCTAATTTGAGCACTTCGTCAAGGATAGTCGGGGCTGCCGCCGCCCGGATATTTTCTTCCTGAATCTTTTGAAAGACTTCCAACCGGTGTACCGGTACGTGGGCCGGGGCTTCGATGCCCAGTTTTACCTGCCGGCCTTTGATTTCCAGGACCACGATTTTTATATCCGGCCCGATGGTTATGGATTCTCCTATTTTCCGGGTAAGGACCAGCAAGGTGCACCTACGTTAGATAATTTACGAGACTCATCTGCATGACCTTAGAAGTAGCCGCAAGGGCCGCCTGATAGGCCGTTTCCCTGGCCTTGAGCCTGGTGGCCACTTCTAAGAGGTCCGCGTCTTCGGTATCACTCAGGTTTTCCTGAATGGTGTCTTTCAGGTCTAAATAGAGGTTTTCCTTGAGTTCCAGGTGGTCCATCCGCGCCCCCAAGGCGGTGCGTTCGTTTATGAGGTTGTTCAGCACCCGGTCCAGCCGGTCAATATGGACCCCGAGTTCTTCTATTTCCCGGTGTGGATCCGCGCTATTAGCCGCCGCTAAGGTCTTCTTAAGCCCGATCAGGGTATCAAAGAGCTCCGTCTCACCGATGGCTTCGTTTCCGTTGCGGCCGACCAGGATCCTTTCCCCGGCGGCGTAAGAATAATAGAGGTCTTCTTCGCCCCCCTGATAAATTACTTCCTCCTTGACCTGGCCGCCTGGCAAGGCCTGCCGGACCAATTTAAAAGGGGCCTCGCCGTCCTTATAACCAACAGGCTGGTTGCCCCCGAAGACGTATCGCTCACCGTGTTTGGTATTGGCCAAAGCCAGGGCTTCTTTAAGCAAATTATCCACTTCTTTGGCAAGTGCTTCCCGGTTTTGGGGAGACAGGGTGTCGTTTCTGGCCTGAATAGCCAGTTGTTTGGCCCGCATCACTATATTCTCAAGCCCCTCATAGGCCCCTTCCATGGTGCGCAAATAGGCCTTTCCTTCCCGGATAGAATCCCGGTATCGTTTGATTTCCTCAAGCCCCTTGCGGTAAGTTAGCGATCTTACCAGTGCCACGGGATCATCTGAAGGTTTTTCGTATTTGGTCCCCGAGGCTATCTGGGTTTCCAGTTGGCGCATATCATCGGTTAATTTGTTCAGGTTGTAAAGCATGCGGTCATACAAGGTTTTCATGCCCACCCTTATGGCCATGGCCTTCCCCCGCTCTTTTACCTCTTGGCCTCAATTAATTTATCGAGCATTTCGTCGGTCACCGTCAAAATTTTCGCTGAGGCGGCAAAGGCCTGCTGGTATTTGATAAGATTGGCCATCTCTTCATCAAGCGAGACCCCGGAGACGGAGTCGCGCATAATCTGTAGCTGGTTTATCAGATCTTCCATAAAGGTTTTGGAATTTTTGACGGTTTTGGTGGCAATGCCTACCTCGCCCACAAGAGAGGTGTAGTAATCGTAAAGGTTGGCCTCGCCTAGGACCTCGCGGGAGGCGCCCGAAAGTTCCGAAAGCCTTAAGGCGTTGCGGTTATCCCCGGGCTGGGGCTCAAAGCCCTGGAGCTCAGAAAAGAGCCCTTTTTTGGCGTAATATACCCTGCGGGAGAGATAAACCCCCAGGTTCCCTTCCTCCTCGGAGTAACTGCTTGCAAGGGAAAAACGAGACCAATCCGGGGCCCCGTCTCCGTTTAAGTCCGGATCGTTTACCAGGAGAGAAAATCTCCCGGAGGCGTCAAGCGCCGTGGAGAAATCCGCTAGCCCGTCCCGATCGACGTCCAGACCCTCGATTTCCTGCCGATAATCCTTGAAACGTACGGAACCGGTAAAGGTGATGCTTGAGGTGGTGGAACCGTCTGAAAAGGTGAGGCGGTCGTCGTTGTCATCGTCCACAGAGACGGTGAAAAAGGCCGCCTGCCGGCGGTCATCTCCTGCGTCGGGAAATTCCGTGGCCCGTAAGGAGAGGAGAAGATGGCCGTCGTCGGTAACGGCGGCGTGCAGGCCGGAAAGACCGTCAAGGGCCGCGGCCGCCTCGGCCAGGGTGGTTCCCGAAGAAAGCGTTATGCTCTCCGGGCTTCCCAGGGCGTTTCCCTCGGCGTCATAAAAGGTGATCTCTACCGTGGCTGAGGAATCGGTCAGGGTGAAGGCGTCGGCACTGGTAAAACTTGCGTCCGAACGGCGCACAAAGATGTGTTCTTTTTTGACCTCGTTCTGGTCGGCGTCCTGATAAGAAAGGGTCAGGAACTGGAGGGCGGTAGGCGTAGTGGTGGTATTGTCGTCCGGGGCCGAGAAAAAGAGGTCCTCATCGGCTACCGGTGCGTCCGTCATAAGGAACCAGCGGTTTTCGGGGCCACCACGGAAGCGGTTGGCTGAAATTTTAGCCTCAAAGGCCTTGCGGGCGAAGGAGTCGGTAAGGACAAAGCTTTTGGTATCATAAAGCCCGGAGAGTTCCACCACCAGCCTGCCTTCTGTATCCAACCCCGCGGAAAGACCAAAGCGGGCGTTTTCTTCGGCGTTATATTTTTCGAGGATTTGTATTGTGCCCCGGTCCGTGGTTAGCTCTACCCGGAAGGGATCCACCACGGAGTTGTTGGGGTCGGCGTCGATGGGGTCCCCGTTTTTATCGTAGAGCCAGTTCTCAAGAGCCCCTATCCGGAAAGATAACCGGTAGTAGGAATCATCCTCAGGGCCTGGCCCGGCCAGGTTCCGGAGTGTAAGGGTCCCCCAGGAGCGTAGAGGGTCGTTTCCTTCGATTACGAAATAAGAAGTCCCTTCCGGGGCGCCTTCGTCAAGGGCCACCACCAGTTCACCGTTATCAATATAGGCCTTAAGCCCCGGAAGACTATCAAGGGCCCGTATCAGGTCTTCCAGGTCTACGTAACCGTTTCCGTTGCCGTCCGTGAGGGTCACGTCCGGGGTCCCGTAGGTGGCCAGGCTTGCGCTCTTTAGTTCGTTACCCCCCCTGTCAAAAAACCGGATATTCAACCAGCCGGAAAAGGCAAGGTTTTGGGGGTCTTGGGGGCCAAGGTCTGTTTCATACTGGGTGGGTTTAAAGACCGGCTCAAGGCCTGAGAAGACCTGGCGGTCCCCAACCGGAGCAAAGGCCAGGGTGCCGGAAGAAAGATCAAGACTTCCGTCTCCGTCCCCGCCAGAAACGGTAAGGGTAAAGGAGACCGAACCAGGAGGCGCTTCATCTAGCGAGAGGTAAAAGAGCCCCTGGTCGCCTTCAGAAAAACCGGCTCGGATCTCAGGGAGGGCATTTAAGGCCTCGGCGAGTTCCTTTACGGAAGTCCCATCCGCTACCGTAAGGTTGGTCCGCCCTGTTTCCCGCCCTTCGGCATCGTAGAAGACCAGGTTAAGGGTAAGGTCGGCACCTTCGTTGAGGGATACCGCGGTGGGGTCGTCAAACCAGCGGGTACTTTCCTGGCGGCCCCGGGCCGCAATATACTGCGGGGCCCAGACCCCTTGCTCCCGCAGAAAGCTAAGAAATGAGTCGGCGGGAGGGGGTGCTTCTGCCCCTAACTCGAAGTAGGCGTAATTTCCGGAATAATTGGGGTCAAGTTCCAGAACCAGGTGCCCCTCTCCGTCAAGATAGGCCCTAAGCCCCTCAAGGGCGTCTAACTTAGAAAGGACGTCCTCAAGGGTGTCTCCCGGCTCTACGGCCACGGAAAGTTCCTGGGCCTTAAAGCCGTCTTCTGTTTCGTGAAGGACCTGGCGGCCGTTTTTATCAAAAAAGCGGACGTAGAGGCGGTGGGGAGGGTCGTTAAAGACCACGGCCTCTGGATTTTTTACCGGCAATCTGCTGCGGTAGCTTCCCGCAAGCGGCATTTGGCTGCGCCAGGCCTCGCGGTCGAGACGAGCCGCGGCCAGGTATTCCGGGCTTACCGAGAGCTGGTCGTT
>DROK01000018.1 GCA_011321895.1 Thermodesulfatator atlanticus | reverse complement strand
CAGGAGCGGGGCCTCTTCGTCCTTGCTCAGGGGCAAGTCCCGGCCCAAACGCCTGGAAATACCGGCTACCCCCCGCTCCGCCACCGCCTGTGAGTGGTAAAGCCTTGATCGGCGGCAGGTGACCCTCAACTTTACCCCGGGGGCTTCCGCCAGATAAATCTCCCAGGGATAACGGGCCACCTTTTCTACCAGTTCTTTGAAAGTGGTGGCCCGAAAACGCCCCACCTTGAGGAGGATCCTGCTGGCCACCCGGGACCAGAGATTTAAAGAATAAAGCTCTTTCAGCCCCCCTTTTACGATTACGCCCCCTTTGGTCTCGCGCCCGGAAAGACCAAGGCCCTCTATCTCCTTTTTGAGAACCTTTTCCAGTCCTGGCGGACAGACGGCCAGGATTTCAAACACGCTGGACATCAATTAAAGGGGTGGGGCAATGGTTACCAGAAAACGCATATCCGTTTTGGCCCGCAGACCGTGGGGTTCTCTGATCTGACAAATAAGGATATCTCCTGCCTTGGCCGGCAAAGAGACCCCGTCTCCCAGAAATTCTCCTTCGCCTTCGAGGATCAAGATGGAAAGCTCGCCTTCCACGTCATGGGAATGGACGGGGAAAGTGGCCCCGGCCTTGAGGTTAAAATTGATGATGCGAAAATAGGGCGAGTCGTGCACCAGAATCTTGGTCAGCTCCCGCTCAAACCGTTTGTTCTCTTCAAGGCTGTAAACTTTCACCTAAAACCTCCTTGTTTTTTCTTTAATAACGGTCTTGTGGCTCCCTGACAATTGTTATTAACGACTTTCTGATCATTCCTCCAGGGCCAGAATATAACTTCAAAGACAAGAGAATTGCGGAAACCTTAAATGTTGCTACAGTATTAGTTTTCTATTTCGGAAAGTTAGGAGGAGCTGGCCATGCGGCACCTAACCCGCGTCTTTGACCTGAACACTTATGAGATCAAACTATTGCTTGAGAAGGCCTTTTTTCTGAAAGAAAGCTTTAAATATGGCCAGCCAAGGCGCAGCCTTACCGGTAAGGTCCTGGCCCTCCTCTTTGAAAAACCCTCCACCAGGACCCGGGTCTCCTTTGAGGCCGGGATGCAACGGCTGGGAGGGACCACCATCTTTCTTTCCAGTAAGGATTTACAACTTTCGCGTGGGGAACCCTTAAAAGACACCGCCCGCGTCCTTTCCCGGTACGTGGACGCTATCGTGGTCCGTACCTTTGGCCAAGAAGTGGTAGAGGAGCTTGCCCGCTGGGCCAGGGTTCCTGTTATCAACGGGCTTTCAGACCAACATCACCCTTGCCAGGGGCTTTCTGACGTAATGACCGTCATCGAGAAGAAAGGAGATATAACCAAATTAAAAGTGGCCTGGGTGGGAGACGGCAATAACGTGGCCCATTCCTGGATGGAGATGGCCGCCCGTTTGGGTTTTCATCTCTGGCTGGCCTGCCCGGAAGGTTATGATCCTGACCCTGAAATACGGGCTGAGGTGGAAAAGGAGGCTCCGGGCGTCATCCACCTGGTGCGTGACCCTAAAGAGGCTGTGCGCGACGCTGACGTTATCAATACAGACGTCTGGGCGAGTATGGGGCAGGAAAAGGAGGCGGAAGAGAGGAAAAAGGTCTTTTCTCCCTATCAGGTAAACGCCGAGCTCCTTAAATACGCCAAGCCCGACGCCATCGTGCTGCACTGTTTGCCCGCCCACCGGGGCGAGGAAATCACCGAAGAGGTCCTGGAAGGCCCACAAGCGGTGGTCTGGGACCAGGCTGAAAACAAAATGTGGCTTCACATGGCCCTTCTAGAATGGCTGCTTACGGGTTAAAGTATCCTTATCATGGGGCAAATAAAGGCCCTGGCCTCCCGCAACTTTCTCAAGAACCTGATAGCCCAGCTCCCGGACGAAGAACTTTTTGATCCTCAAACCACTTTCGTCTTCCCCACCCGGCGGGCAGGGCTCTTTTTTCGGTATTACCTCTTTGAGAGGCGCCAAAACCCAGGGCTCCTGCCCCGGGTAATCAGTTTCGCGGACCTGATAGCCGAACTGGCTACCGCCCTCTGTCCCCTCCCCCTCATCCCCAAGGCGGACCAGGCCTGGCTCCTGTGGCAGATCGTCCAGAAAACCACCCCCTTTGCCAAGGTGGCCGGCAGTTTTGACCGGTTTTTCCCCTGGGGCCTGAGGCTGGCCGAGGTACTTGACCAGCTCGACCGCGAACTGGTAAGGGCCCAGAACATCCCCTACCCCCCCGAAGAAGACCTCCCGCAGGAGGCTTTGACTTTTCTGGAACATCTGGGGGACATCCAGCAGGAGTTTGACCAGGTACTGGCGGCCAAAGGAGTGACCACCAGCGGGAAAAGGCTCCAGATGCTGGCGCAAAAGATAGAAGAACTCCCCTTTCCCCGGGGTCCCCTCCACCTGGTGGGCTTCTTTATGCTCACCCGGGCCGAACAGAAAATCTTTAAGGCCTGGCTTAAGAGGGGAGCGGTCCTGTGGTGGCGTCTGGAAGGAGACCAATTTCCAGAGGTCTACCAGAAGCTGGAAAAGGCCTTCGGCCAGAAGGCCGAAGTCATCCAGGAAGAGTCACCCCACCAAACCAGCTTTTCTTTTTTTGAGGCCCCGGACGTACACCACGAACTGGCCAAACTGAAAGAAATTTTGCCCCGGCAGACCACCCGGCCGGACGAAAACCTGATCCTGCTCTGCGCCGCCGGCCATCTGATTCCCTTACTTTATGAACTGCCGGAAGAGACCGCCGTCAACATTACCCTGGGCTACCCCCTTTTCCGCACCCCCCTGGCACAGCTCTTCCTCCTCTTCTGCGAACTGGTAGAGAGCAGACATGGCGAAGAACTCTATGTCCCTTCCTATTTGCGCCTTACCAAACACCCCTATCTGCGGGGGATAACCTTCGGGGGAGAAGTGGCCCGGTTCCATTTTCACGAAGTGGAAAACCAGCTGCGTGATCACGGAAGCCCTTACCTGACCCTTTCCCAGATCGAAGACCTCCTGGTGGACAAACCCCAGACCCAGAAATTTATGGTCTGGTTTCACCAAAACCTCCTTAAACCGTGGCTTGAGCTACAAACCGCCCAGGAACTGGCGGCCTGTTTGCGCCGGACCGTCAAAGAATGCACCCGCATACGCCTTCTCTCCCAGGAGGAGACTCCGGAAGGGCTCCTGGAACGGGCCTTTCTCTTCGCCTTCGAAAGCGAGGTCCTGCCAAGCCTGGAGAAGGTCTCCTTTGCCAGGGAAAGGCTGGCCCCGCGCACCCTTTTTGCCTTTCTACGTGAATTGCTCAAAAACATCCGGGCCCCATTTGAAGGGGAACCACTTGAAGGCCTTCAGATCATGGGCCTTTTAGAAACCAGGCTCTTGTCCTTTGAAAACGTCTTTGTCCTCGACGCCAACGAGGGTTACCTCCCTTCGGTGGAGGAAGTAAATCCCCTCCTTCCGGAGGGCATCAAACCCCTGCTCGGGCTGCCTCCCCGGGAGCGAGAAGAAATTATCGAAAGGCACCATTTCTTGGCCCTGGTTTACGGGGCCCAAAAGGTGCACCTCTTTTACCAGAGTGCCGTGAGCGGCAAAGGGGAAAGTGTGGGTAAAAAGCTCCGCAGCCGTTACGTGGAAAAGATCCTCTGGGAGGAAGAACAGGCTGCCGGACGCCTCCTGCCGGAAAAGATCTCCCGTATCTCTTTGCGTTTGAACCCCAAGGCCTTCCAGAGCCAGGAGTCCATTCCCAAAGGAGAGGCTGAAAAGGAGGCCGTCTTTAAACTCCTTAAAGACCGGACCCACGGCGTCTCCGCCACCCTTTTAAACACCTATCTTGCCTGCCCGGCCAAGTTCTATTTTCAATACGTGCTCGGGCTTAAACCTCCCAGTGAAGTGCTGGATTTCGACGCCGCCGAATTCGGCTCGGTGGTGCACGCGGCCCTGGAAGAATATTTCAGGCCGTTTCTCAAAAGAACTTATCTTCCCCAGGAAGACAACGACCCGGAAAAATTGCTCGCCATCTTTACCCAGTTTTTCCGTCTATCCTCACTGTACCACCAGCTAGGCCCGGAAAGGCGCTTTTTTGTAGAAGAAACCGCCCGTTTCCGCCTCAAACGTTATCTTGAATACCTGGCCCGTAAATTTCCCGAAGGTTTTGAGATATTGAGTCTGGAAGAGGAATACCGACGCCACTTCAACGAGCTCCTCTTTGCCGGCCGGCTGGATCGCTTGGAAAGGCGGGGGGAATGTCTTTACGTCCTGGATTACAAAACCGGCCAGTACCTCAAGACTTATTCCACCAAGCACCTGCAGGAAAAATTGTTCCCTTATGAACCGCCAGGCAGTTTTGGGCGTGAGGATTTCTTCGATTTCCGACAGCGCATGCCTGATATCCAGCTGTTTCTCTACCTATTTCTGACCTCGGAGCTGGGCACCCAAAACGCCGCTTATCTTCAGCTGGCGGCAGGCAAGCTAAAAGATATCGAAAAGCCCCTCTTTTACGAGTCGTACCTGCCGCCGGATCAGGTCGAAGAGTTCATGGTAAAAAAATTCCCCCGTATGCTGGAATATCTCTTGCGACACATGGTAGAAGCCGAGGCCTTTTACGCTACCCCGGAAGACAAGCTTTGCGGTTTTTGCGATTTTCGTCTAGCCTGTGAATGTGCTAAAAGATAAGCGGACCATGAGTAACATCCTGGCCAGGATCCTGGCGGAGAAAAGACGCGAGGTACAAAAACGTAAGGAAAGAGGGCTCTTTTTCCGGCCTTTTTGGCAACATAAAAGACGTTCTTTGAAAGAGGCCCTAAGCCGCGGTGACGGTTTCAAGATAATCGCCGAGCTTAAAAGGGCGTCCCCTTCCAAAGGCCTGATCGCCCCCCAATTTGACCCCCTCTCCCTGGCCAGGGCCTACCAGGAGGCCGGGGCGGCGGCCATCTCCTGCCTCACTGACGAAACCTTTTTCAAAGGGCACCTGGAATACCTGGCCGCGGTAAGAGACGAGGTTTCCCTGCCGCTCCTGCGCAAAGATTTCATCATCGACGAGGTCCAGCTGGAGGAGGCCAGGGCCTTTGGCGCAGACGCGGTACTTTTGATCGTAGCCGCCCTTTCTCTTAGCAAACTGAAAAGTCTGCTGGAAACCGCCAAAGACTTAGGACTTGAGGTCCTGGTCGAAGTACACGACGAAAAGGAGCTCGAATGCGCGCTGGCCGCCGGGGCAGAAATTATCGGGGTCAACAACCGGAATCTTAAGACCTTTGAAGTGAAGCTGGAGACCAGCATCAGGCTCAGAGGTCTGGCCCCGGAAAATGTCCTGTTCGTCGCGGAATCAGGCATCAAAGGACCAGAAGACGTAAGGCGCTTGAAAGAGGCGGGGATCTCTGCGGCCCTGATTGGAGAAAGCTTGGTGCGGGCTAAAGACCCGAAGGCCTTTTTAAAGACCCTCCTTTCAGCCTAAAAGGGCCAGCCGTATTTGAGCCTCAAGGCCCACCACCCCAAAATAAAGACGAGCCAGGCTTTAAGGAAAAGCCCCTGCCCTTTTTTCCTTTCAGGAAAAAGGGCCGAGGTCAAACAGAAGACCAGCAGGGGGTAGACGTTGGGGTTGGCCCAGAAGGCCGCCCTGAAACGCCCGGCCAACAGGGCCTTAATGGCGTCTGTCATCCCGCAGCCCGGACAGGGATGGCCTGTAAGCATCTTGAAGGGGCATTTCCAGGGCAGGAAAAGTTTGGCCGGGTCCAAGAGACGAAGATAAGAAAGGCCCGCCAGGACCAAAAGGGCCAAGAGGAAAAGGCGGAATAATTTGGTTTCCTCTTCAAGTACGCTTTTTAAGTTCATTGATGATCATGTTGAGCTCTTTTTGTTGAATGGCATCCGTAATGATGCCCAGGGAAACCAAGGTCAAGACCAGCGAGATGGCCGGTAGGCTCTCACTGGGTGGCAGGCCGTATTTATGCTGGATACGCACAATGGCCCGGCCCATGAGGTATTCGTGGTAAAGGTTGTAAAGACCACAGGTGAGCAGCGTAAAGATGAGCCATTTACCGAAATGAAACTCTTCGTAGCCCAAAAGAATGTTTACCGTACGCATCTGGCGGTATTGCCAGACCAGGTCCCAGATACCACAGGTGAGCAGGGTCAAAATGACGTCTTTCGCCACCCCGGATGGTTCAAGCTCCGCCCCCGGGGGGAGACGCCAAAGGCGTTTAGGGTCCTCTTTCATGCCGCCTCCGCTTTTTTGAGCCCTTATCGGCTATTTAAGCTCAAGGGTCAAAGAAAGGCCCTTATTCTGGTTTTTAGCAAGGGCAAGCGGCCAGAAAGGCATGAAAGCCAAACCCTGGACGGTGAGATCATAACCGGCTTCTGATTGACTCACCGTCTTTACCGGAAACAGGAAAAAGCTGGTCTTTTGAGGCAGGCTTATCCGGAGCTGCTCCGAGGGGTGGTGAAAGACAAAACTTTGCCCCACTCCCTCTTTAGGCTCATGCCAGGAAAAGTCCTTCCCGTCCACCAGAAAGGCCCCCTCACCGGTGGCCATAAAAAGGGGAAAGAAATTGAACTCCACCCCAAAAAAACACCTGGTCTCTTCTTCTGCCCGGTATTCAAGCTCGTAGTTCACCTGGAGCTTCAGGCCCCCTTTTTCGATCCTTATCCGTTTGCGCAAAAGAAGGGGTCTTCTAGGGGAACCCGGAGGATAAAGGCCACCGTCTCTAAAAAACAAGATTTCTGCCCCGGAACGGTGCCAGCGGAAAGGCTGGTTGGCAAAATCTCCCCATTCGCCAAAGTCACAGCGTACAAAATCCGCCAGACCGCGGTCGGGATCAAAAAAATGCTCTATCAGGGTGTGCCTCTCGTACCAGTCGTAGACCAGGGCCTCGATGACCTCCCTGGAAGGGCGTTTTTTGAGGAGGTGGATACTGGAAACGCCTTCTCTCTCCTCTTGCGCCTGGGCCTCTTTAAAATGTCTTATCCCCTCATGGTAGGCCTCAAAGCGTCTGGTCAGTACGTTCTGGTAATTGTGGTGGGTTTTGAAACTGGACCACTCCCTTATTTGCCCTCCATAAGCGGGTTTGAAGGTGAGAAAGGCCTTCTCCGAGGTTGAAATGATTTCCTCTTGGCCGTCCAAGTCTATATCCTCAGCCCAGATTTCGGGCTGCTCTCCCCGGCGCAACCTTGCCTCGGCGCTGAGTAATTTTTCCCATACGGCCTGGCGCAAATGAGGTAAATAAAGCCCCCCGAAGATGCCGTGCCAGTAAGCATCGTTGCACTGGGCGGCCAACAAATCCAGGCGGGCTTCAGGATCAAAACGCACGCCCCGGGAAAGGGCGCTTACCTGATATACCCTCTTGTGCAAATAGTTTGATTCGGGATATTTGACCAGAAAGTTGCGCCAGTGCCCGCCCCTGATAAAGGGAGCAAACCGGGTCTTTTCGGGTTTTAGCCTCTCTTCGAGCTCAGTCAATTCGAGAATCCGTTTGGCCGGAAGAGCCCATTCTTCCATCTCCGCGTAAGAGGCCGTGGGCAGATAGGCCAGCCCCTGGGCGGGTATCCTTTCCAGGGCTTCGGCAAAGGTGAGGATCTCTATCCGCCCTTCCTCCTGCCAGCGACGAAGGGCCTCCAAAAAGGCCTTAAGCCAGCCCTTCTCGTAGACCCATTCTTTTGTCCCGGGCCAGACCCCAAACTTTTCCCCGTCGTCAAAATAAATGGCCAAACGTCCACCCCGTACCTGTACGTCATGCAGATAATTGGCCAGGCGCTCTATCGGCCAGAAAGGGATGGCGTAGCGCAGGGTCTCATCAATGGGGAAGACCGCCAGCCTCTTCCCTTCGGCTTCGGTAAGGTAGTAACCGTAAAGATCGTTCTTCTCGAAACCGGAAACGATAAAGTGCCGGTCGTCTACCACCACGTATTTGATGCCCAGAGAAACCAGATCCTCGACCAGGGCCTGTTCCCAAACCCGTTCGGTCAACCAAAGCCCTACGGGTGTCTGCCCGAAATGGCGTTTGAGGTAATCTTTATGGCGCAGGATCTGTTCTTTGCGGTCTTCCCGGGGGATAACCGCCAAAATAGGCTCAAAAAAGCCACCGCAAACCAGCTCCACCTGGCCGCGGTCCACCAGCTTCCCCAAAAGTTCAAAGGTCTGAGGGTGGTGGTCTTCCCACCAGCGGAGCAAGATCCCGCTTACGTGGACACTGAAGCGAAAATGGGAATGCGCCAGGGCCATCTTGAAAAAAGGGAAATAGCTTTCGTTGGTGAGCTTTTCGATTACATGGTCAAAATTACCCAAAGGCTGGTGATTATGGATACCGAAAACAAAGGGCAACCCCATAAAACCTCCTAACTGCGGGGGATCTCAAGCATCCGGGCCACGGCCCGGTAGGCGCGCTTTCTAATATCCTCAGGCACCCTGACCACCGGAGATAAGGTCTCAAGGGCCCGCTTCAGGTCCTCCAGGGAAATGATCTTCATGGCCTTACAAAGCATCTTTTCGGAGGCAGGGTAAAACTCTTTATCAGGGTTTTGTTTTTTAAGAGGGTAGAGAAGTCCCACCTCCGTGCCCACGATAAATTCCCTGGCCTCACTCTCCCGGGCAAACCTGAGCATACCGCTGGTAGAACGTACCGCGTCCGCCAGGTCTATTACCTCCGGCCGACATTCCGGGTGGGCCATAAAGACCGCCTGCGGGTGGGCCTCTTTGGCCTTCTTGACCTCTTCTACCGTAAGGACGTCGTGGAAGGGGCAGAAGCCTTCGTGAAAATAGATCTTTTTATCCGGGAAAAAGCGCTGGGTGTACCGGGCCAGATTCATGTCAGGCAAAAAGATGATCTCTTTGGCCGCGAGAGACTTGACCACGTTGATAGAATTGGCCGAGGTACAACAGATGTCAGAAACGGCCTTTATTTCCACGTAAGAATTGACGTAAGTTACCACCGGGGCTTTGGGGTATTTGGCTTTCAAGGCCTCTACGTCCTCGACGGTGATCATGTCTGCCATCTCACAGCCCGCCTCCGGCCGCGGAAAGACCACCAGCTTGTCCGGACAAACGATGGCTGCGGTCTCCGCCATGAACCGCACCCCGCAAAAGACGATCACTTCCGCCTCGGTCTGCGCCGCCTTCAGAGAAAGTTCCAGGGAATCCCCCGTAAGATCCGCTACGTCCTGGATCTCAGGGGGCTGGTAATTGTGGGCCAAAATGATGGCCTTCTTTTCCCGAGCCAGGGCCCTTATTTCCTGCTGAAGTTCGCGCATAACCTCACCTCTCTTTTATAATTTCTGTCCCTTGCGGCGGGACAAAGCGGAAGAGCTCAGGGGATAAGGTGATATTTCGCTTGAGATTCAAAAACCGTATCTTGGTAAGGTTACCCAGCTGGTCCCAAAACCAGATCTCTTTGATCTCCCCGGTCCGGGGATCGGCTACCAGGGTCAATCTAGCCACCTGGGGGTTGGTCTCCCGCGGCGTTAAAGTCAGAGCCACCAGGCCGGAAGGCCATTTTTCACAGGAGACTATCACAAAATCCTTCAAGAGGTTGCCCTTCCCCGTCATAAAACCCAGGGTTACCTTCGGAGAGAGCGCCCGACCGGTGGGGAAAATCATCACCTGTTTCTCTTCAGGGCTGTAAACGTAGACGTTGAGCTGGTCCACCACGATAAGCAATTTCTCGGGCCAGGAATATTCCCAGCGCATTAGCCCCGGCCTTTGGAAATATACTTTTCCTTTAGAAAGCCTGACTTCAGCCCCCCGGCGCCAGTGGACTTCCTGTTCGAATTCCCCGGCAAAACTTCGGGTATCCTCGTAATATTGCTGGATACGGGCGGCTATCTCTTGAGCGTTTAAGGCCCAGACCACCTTAACGCTCAGGACGCACCAAAACAGGGCGAGGGCGAACACCATCTGACGGCCCAACAATCCCCTCCTTTTCCATCCGTTCTATCATGCGGGCGGCCCGGTTATACCCCACCCGCAACCTGCGCTGAAGCATGGAAATAGACGCCTGTCCCGTCTTGATTACCAGCTCCACGGCCTGTTCGTAAAGTTCATCCGCTTCCTCCTCAAGCTCAGGGGCTGAATCTTCGGTGGGTACCGCCAACTCCAGCTGATAATCCGGCTCCCCCTGCGCCCGCCAGAATTCCACCACCCGCTTAACTTCCTGTTCCGAAACATACGCCCCGTGGATACGCTTGAGTTTGGAGGTCCCCGGGGGGAGAAAAAGCATATCCCCGGCCCCCAAAAGCCTCTCTGCCCCGCCGGTATCGAGGATGGTGCGGGAATCCGTTCGGGAGGAGACCTGAAAAGAGATTCTGGCGGGAAAATTGGCCTTGATGATCCCGGTCAGCACGTCCACCGAAGGCCGCTGAGTGGCCAGAAGCAGATGGATGCCTGAGGCCCTTGCCATTTGTGCCAGCCTGGTGAGGGAGGTTTCCACTTCTTTGGAAGAAACCACCATCAAATCCGCCAGTTCGTCCACCACGATGACGATGTAGGGCAGTTTCTCCTCCGCCTCAAGGTTATAGGAATCGAGATTGCGCGCCCGGGCCTCCTCGAGCAGTTGGTAGCGCCGTTCCATCTCCGCCACCGCCCATTTGAGGGCCTGGGTGGCGGTCTTGGGTTCCAGGACCACCGGGTAGAGGAGATGGGGGATGCCCTCGTAAATGGAAAGTTCGATCCTTTTAGGGTCAATCAACAGGAACCGTACCTCTTCCGGGGTGGATTTATAGAGGAGGCTGATGAGCATGGCGTGCAGACATACGCTTTTGCCCGTCCCCGTGGCCCCGGCGATGAGTAAGTGGGGCATTTTGGCCAAATCCGTGACCACCGGCCGGCCGGAGATGTCCTTCCCCAGGGCCAGGGTCAGCTTGGAACGGGCCTTACGGAAGGCTTCGCTCGCCAAAATGTCTTTGAGATAAACGATTTCCCGTTCCCGGTTGGCCACTTCGATGCCCACCGCGCTTTTGCCCGGGATAGGGGCCACTATGCGCACACTCTCGGCCTTAAGCCCGAGAGCCAGGTCATCAGCCAGAGAGGCTATCTTGTTAATTTTGACCCCGGGCGCTGGTTCATATTCGTAGACCGTGATCACCGGGCCGGGACAGATCTCCGTCACCCGCCCCTTGACCCCAAAATCAGCCAGCTTTTGCTCCAGAAGCCTGGCCCTTTCAAGCAGGCTCTGCCGGCTCTCCCGTCTAAGATTAGCGGGCGGGTCCTGCAAAAGCTCAAGAGGGGGTTTTTCAAAAGCTTTATTCCTGGACTTACCTTTAGCAGGCTCCCGTATCTCTTTTTCTTCCCCGTCTTTTTCCGGGGCGTACAGTTCTTCTTCTGGTTCCGGATAAATTTCCTGCTCCGGGATGTGCGGCTCGTAAGCCAGTTCCTGCTCAAGCGGAGGCGAACTTTTGGCCCGGGCCTTAAGCCACCCGGAAAGATTTATCAGCCTTTTTCCCGTTTCCCTCGCCTTTCCCAAAAGCTCTCCCGGAGAAAGACCGGAGAGGAGACAAAGGGCCACCAGCTGTGAAAAGAAGATCAACAAGAACAGCCCAGGCCGCCCTAAAGCCACCCGCAGATAACGCCCAAGTCCACCCAGAAGCCCCCCGTTTAGAGGGTAAGGGCCTATTTCCCCTGTGAGTTCAAGAAGGGGCTCTAAAAAGGAAACAGAAACCACGAACAAAAGACCGGCGAGAGGGACCGCCGGCCCCAGGGGACGGCCGCTTAACAAAATGCTTCCCGCAAGCAATATGAAAAGGGGCAGGAACCAGGCCCCGAGCCCCAAAAGGTCAAAGAGCAGGGCCGCCAGATAAGCCCCTAAAAAACCGGTAAAATTGCGCACCCCGCTGGCCCCTACCCGGCCCCAGCCGGGATCATCAGGGTGGTAGCCCAAAAGGGCCAGCAGGACAAAAAGCCCCGCGGCTATCAAAAGCAGACCTAAAAATTCGCGGTGGTGCCCCTTAAACATCAAAGATTTAACGCCCCTCAAAAAAGAGCTTGGCCTGCTGATAAAGCTGGGGCCAATCAAGTGCTTTCAGGAAAGTAAAGGCCTCTTCGGCGTCTATGGCATAAAACCGGGCCAGAAGGACCAGGACCGGTGTTTCGTTAAGGAAAACCGCCCAGAACCCCTTTTTCTCTTGGGGAGAATAGCTCAACAGGGTCTGATACGGACCTTTTTGGGAATATTTCAGTTTGTATTCCGGCGTGTCGATCTCAATCCGCCCTTTAAGGACGCGGGCCAACCTGGCCCCCTCTGCCCCTCCCGCCAGAAAGACCTCTATCCGCGCCCCGTCCTCCCGGGTATAAGTCCGGCGCACGTAAAAGGCCTTATTTGCCCCCTGGTAGCTGACAAAATCCGGCGGCCCGGCAGACCAAGCCGGGACGTCCTTTAAGGCCGGAAGCTCAGAAGTTATTCCGACAGAACCCAGGGCCAGAGCTAAACAGCATAAGAAAAGACTTAAAAGCCTCATGACAACCTCTTGTTCGTTAAAGATAACATAAAATTTTTTCTTCCGAAGTATGCAATTTAGGTGCTCATCCGGATATGACGAAAGAAAATAAAAATGGCCGAAATGAAAGAAAATTTTTCAAAAGGCTTAAAGGTCCTAGGGGGAAAATATCTCTTGCGTGTCACCGATGACCACCTGTGCGCCTACCTGGTTCCCACAGACGAAAAAGTTGGCCCACCCGACGCGGAAGCCATGGCGCAGTTGAAGGAATTTTTGAAGACCAAGGGCATTGTCTTCGGTCTGCTGGAAGATCCGGTCTGGGAAGAGGAAAGGCTCGTTCTGGCCAGAGGTAAGCCTCCGGAGAACGGCAAGGACGCCTTCCTGGAATGGTTTGTAAAATACGCACCGGAAGAAGCCGGAGACAAGCCCCGGGTCGACCTGAGGGAACGGGGCCTCATCCGTTGCGTAAAGGAGGGCCAGAAGATAGCCAAGCTCCATCCCCCAACTCCAGGGATACCGGGGAGGGACATCTTCGGCCAGGAGATCCCTCCCCGACCCGGCCAAGAGCTTACCGTCAAGACTAACGAATGGGTGGCCTTTAACCCTGAAGACCACGTCTTTTACGCCCGCAAGGCCGGGGTCCTCAAAGTCCTGCCCAACCAAATCGCCATCGAGCCGGAGTTTTTCCTGAACGGAGACCTCAACTGGGACACGGGAAATATTCGCTTTTACGGAGACAAACTGAGCCTTAGCGGAGACGTAAAGCGTGGTTTTCGGCTGGAGGCCGAGGCTTCCACGGTGGAGATCCTGGGCAACGTAGAGGATGAAACCCGCATTTTCGTAAAAGGGAATTTATTAATCGGTGGCCTCCTCCACGGGGAGACCAGCCAGCTTTACTGTACGGGAGACGCCCGCATCGGCGCCATTGAATACGCCAAGGTCAAAGTAGACCAAAATCTGGTGGTTACCGATTACGTCCTGCAAGCAAACCTCAAAGTGGGGAAGGACTTGATCTGTACCGAAGGGATAGGGGCCATCGTAGGGGGCAAGGTGGAAGCCGGAGGCAGTATTCTGGTCCAGATGCTGGGGAGCCGGGCCAATGTCCCCACCTTGGTAAAAGCGGGTTTTTTAAGAGACCTCATCCGGCGCATTGAAGAAATCAAGGCCAAACTAACCCTCCTGGAGGAACAGAAGATCCCTCTTATCCGGAGTCTGAGGGCCGCCCTCCCCCTTATCAAGGCCGGTCAACTCCCGGAGGAAAAAATCAAAGTTTACGAAAAAATCAAGGAAAAGCTGGCCCAGCTACTTGCCCAAGAAAACGCCCTCCTCAAAGAAGAGGAGGAACTACTGGACCGTTACGCCCAAATAATCAAGAATAAGATCGTAAAGGTCAAAAAGACGGTCTTTGCGGGGGTAAAAATCCAAATAGGCCTTAAGACCTTTACCGTGGCCCAGGATTTACCCGGCGGTGTTTTTCATATTCTCCACCACCAGATCAAGTTTTCGCCCTTTAACCGCTAGTTCCCGAACACCAGCCCAAAGATGGCTGCAAGCCCGATTTAAGGCCGGCCAGAACCCGTTGAGAACCTGTCCGGGCGCAAAAAGAAAGTTTACTTCTTTTACGCCCTGGGGTAGGCTGCCAAAACCGGAGGAGGGATGAAACGCTCAGCCATAATCCTCTTTTTGGTAGTTTTACTGGGTGCCTGCGGGAAAAAGACCGAACCCAAACCCCCCCACGCCGTCCGCCCCAAACCCCCGAGTAAGGTCAACGTAAAATTACATTTCTGGGGGGCGGAAATCTCCTTTAAGATCCCCAAACGCAAAGTAGACGGCAACCCCCTTGACGGACTTAAAGGATTTCGTATTCTGCGCCACGGTGAGAGCCTTACCGGCCCCAAAAAGATTTAT
>DROK01000017.1 GCA_011321895.1 Thermodesulfatator atlanticus | reverse complement strand
TAACGAAGTCCTTGCCATGTTGCCGGAGGTAGATTTGGTCCTGGCAGGAGGAAGCTGTGCCGCCAGGGCGCCTTCGACCATCGTCCTGGTCACCCAGGAAGAGGTCAGGCTCCTCAGGGCCGGGGCCATCCCCTGGAGAGAGATAGCCAAAACGCTTAAGGGAGAGGAGGGGCCCCCACGGCCAGAAGGAGGGCGGCGTGGGCCAGCTTAAGGGCGGCCAGGGCCTCCAGGTGATGGGCTTCGGCGGCGGCCAGGAAGGCTTCGGCGTCCAAGACGTCAGCGGTAGGGGCCAGGCCTTCTTTAAAACGGGCCTTTTCCAGCCGGAAATTTTCCTGGGCGCTCTGGAGGGCCTTTTGGGCCAGTTTTAGGCGTTTTTTAGCGGCGGAAAAGTCAAGGTAAGCCTGCCGCACTTCCAGTTCTATTTCTTTTTCCAGTTCTCTTACCGCCTCCTGCTGGGCCAGGGCCTCTGCCCGGGCCGCCGCCACCTGGTCTCCCCTCTGGCCCCAATCCCAGAGGAGCAGGCGGAGATTAAGGGTAAAGACGATGTTTTCGCGATCCCAGTAAGGGTCCTGGGAAGCCAAAAGGTCTGTGCCCCTTTTTTGATAAAGCCCCACCAGGTCTACCTGGGGGTAATAGCGGGCCTTGGCCAGCTGAATTTTTTTCCGGGCCATCTCCAGGGCCAACCGGGCGGCCTGCATCTCAGGGCGCTGGGAAAGGGCCTCTTCCAGGTAAGCGTCAAGCGCCTTTATCCGGGGCGATAGGGCCAGGGTGTCTCTCAGGGAAAGGGGGGCCGTAAGCTTGCGGTTGAGCAGGAAATTCAGGCGGTAGCCGGCGATTTTTAAGGCGTTTTGGGCGAGCACCAGCCGGTGTTCGGCTTCCGCCACCGCCACCTCACTCGCCAGCACCTGATGTCTGGCCACCAGCCCCTTTGCATAAAAGGCCCGGGCCATTCTGAGGTGTTCCTTAAGCCTCATCAGGGATTTCTGGGCCTCTTTTACCCGCCGTTTGGCGGTGAGATAGCCGTAATAGGCCTTTTTGACCTCAAAGGCTATTTGCTGCCGGCCCCTTTCTTCTTCAACCCGGGCCACGTCGGCTTCCAGGGCGGCCAGGGCCTTTTTTATCCGCAGCGAAAAGCCATAGAAGACGGGGACCTCAAGGGTAAGGTCTGCTTCGACCATTTCGTAAGAGGAGATGGGGACGTCGTGGCCGAGGATCACTATCTTTTGGCGGTCCCGAAGCCGGCTGTACCGGTACCCGAAAGAGAGACGGGGCAACAGATCCTTTTCCGCCGCCTTCTTAAGGGCTTCCCGGGCCTGGGTCCGGGCTGCAAGTCGCTTAAGGCGGGGATAGTTTTCGAGTGCCAGGCGCAGGCAATCCGTAAGGCTTAACACCTCACCGGCCAGCGCCGAAGAGGCGTAAACCAGGCCAAACAACAGGAGGATCAAAGCCCTTTTCACGGCTCAACCCTCTTCGTGCGCCATTTATGGACGAAAAGACCGAAAAGAAAGATACCGCCGATCAAGGCGTAATAGAAAGTGTGGCGGAAGGTATCCTTAAAGGCCAAAGAGAGGGCCAGAAGGCTCTCTACCTGGTAAAACAGGGCTTTGGCCTTGGCCAGGGCCACCCCTTTGGGGAAAATTTTTCCAAGCATCAGCGCCCCTTTGGACAGGTAGTGCTTTACGTATACGTAGTTTTCCAGCCCGGTCATCTCCTGGAAGTGGAAGGCCAGCCGCTTCTCCAGGGTATTGGTTGCCAGGGCGGTGCCAAAAGAGCCCCCCACGAAGCGTTGGTAATGCATAAGGGCCACCCCCAGCCCCGCTTTATCGCCAAGCTTTCTCAGGGCCAAAGCCGCTAAAGGGGCAAAGAACATCCCCAGGGCGATCCCGTAAGGGATGGTAAGCAGGGCGGCTTCTTTGGCCGGACGCCAGTAGTCCAGCTTGGGTAACAGGAAAAGGCTTGAAAAGCAGAGGATGAGAAAACTCCCAAGCAGGATCTTTTCCGGTCCTAACCGGTCACTCAAGGCCCCGGAGATGATGGAAAAAAGGCCTATAAAACCGGCAAAGGCCAGCATATGAAGACCGGTATCAAAAGTAGGCAGGCCTTTTAGGTGTTCGTAATAAAGGGGAAGGAGGTAGAAGATCTGGTACATGGCAAAACCGAGCACGAAGAAATGAAAACCCATGGTGAGCCCGAATTCCGGTATCCGGTAAATACTGAAATCTATGAGCGGTCTCGGGCTCCACATCTCAGAAAGGAGATAGAGGACGAAAGAGATGGCGGAGACAAAGGCCAGGGTGCCGATGAAGGTGGACTGGAACCAGCCATACTGCTGACCTTTGGAGAGCAGGATGAGTAGCGAGACGGTGGCGGTACTTATCAAAAAATAGCTCCGAAAATTAAAGTAAAGACGGCCTGAACCCGGCAGAAGCTCCGGGAGGAAGGAAAGGGCGGCCACCAAGTTTGCCACGCCCACCGGGATATTGATGTAAAAAACATAGCGCCAGGAAAAGTGCTGCGTTAGAAAACCTCCTACGGTGGGGCCCAGGGCCGGGGCAAAACTCACCCCCAGGGCAAAGATCCCCATGGCCAGCCCCTGGCGTTCAGGGGGATAGGCCGCGTAGAGGATGGCCTGGGCTGAGCCCATGATAAAGGCCTCTCCCAGGCCCTGCAGGGCCCGGAAGGTGATCATTTCGTAAAGGGAGGTGGCCGCGCCGCAGGCGGCACTGGCCACGGTAAAGACACCAAGGCCCAGGATGAAGATTTTGGTGAAACCGTAAGCCCTGGCCAGGGAGGCGATCAAAAGGAGACCCACGGCCGCCGCCATCATGTAGGCCGTGATCACCCATTGGATACCGTAAAGATCGGTGGCCAGGGGGGCCATCATCTTGGGGACCACTATATCCACGATGGTGGTATCCAGGATGGCCATAAAGGCGCCCACCATCACGATTACGGTGACCAGGGCCCGTTTTTTTGGGGTAAGGGTGGTGTATGGGGCCTTCATCGGCGTTTGATCTCCACCTCCCCACCCAGGCCAACCCGCAGGAGCTCAACCGGACCTTTGGTGATACGGATCTTGATGGGGACCCGCTGGGCCACTTTGGTAAATTCGCCGGCAGAAACGTCTCTGGGCACCAGGGCAAATTTGGCTGCGGTGGCCGGCAGGATCTCCTCCACCCGGCCTTCGAATTTCTCTTTGGGAAAGGCGTCTATTTTGATTTTGGCCGGCGCCCCGGGTTGGACTCCCCTGAGTTTGGTCTCTTCCAGGAGGACTAGGATATAAAGGCTTTTGGGATCTACCAGGGCGTAGACGGGCTCGCCGGGGCCCACCACGTCTCCGGCGACGTGGAATCTTTTGGCCACGTAGCCCGAGATCGGCGAAGTGAGCCGGCAATAGCTCAGTTCCAGGGAGGCGGTCTCCACCCGGGCCTGCAGGGCCTTTTCCCGCGCGCCGAGGCTGGCCAGTTCTTTTTTCTTTTCCGCCACCAATTTTTGCTGGTTGAAGAGGAGGGCCAGGTTCTTTTTTAAGGCCGCCCGGGCCTTGGCCAGGGCCTTTTCTTCAAAGGTGAGGGCCTTTCTTTCCTTTTCGAGCCTGGCTAGCGACGTTTCCACCCCTTCCAGTTTCCTTTTAGGCACCAGGTCCTGCCTGAAGAGATAAGCCAGACGGGCCTTATCCCTTCTTAACTGAGCGATTTCGGCGTCCAGGCCCGCCCTTCTGGCGGAGATGGCCGCCCGGCGTGCCTCAATTTCTTCAAGTTGCCGTCTGGTCTGGTCAAGTTTTAAGGCGATCTCCTCCTCAAGGCGTTTGATCTCAAGCTTTAAGGCCTCCTGCTGGTGCTTGAGGGCCAGTAGTTCCGCCCGGGCCGCCGCCAGGGCCTGCTGGTAAGGTTTTTGGTCCAAAAGGGCCAACTCTTCCCCCTGGCTGACCCTTTCCCCTTCTTTCTTGAGGGTTTTAAGGATTCTGCCGGCCACCCGGGTAAAACTCACGTAAACCAGGTTTTCCGTTTCCACAAAGACGGCGTTGGTTACGGCATAACGCATGCGGTGGTGGATAAAGAGAAAGAGACCGACCAGTAAGGCCAAAAGGACGCCAATGAATACCAGCGTGCCGATTTTTTTGCCCTGCAAACGGGTCATGCTGATTGATTATAGGCGAGGGGATCACGGGAGGAAACCTTTTTGCGTCCTCCTCTTTACTTTTGCGCGGAGACCAGCCACTATTAAGCCATGGAAGCCACGGACCGGGCGCTTTTAAACGAAATACAGCAGCGCTTCCCTCTGGAGGCCAGGCCCTACGCGGCTCTGGCACAGAGACTTTCCCTTTCCGAAGAAGAGGTCTTGGCGCGCCTCTTAAACCTCAAAAGAGAAGGTATTTTGCGTCAGATAAGCGCCATTTTTAACCCTGCCGCCCTGGGTTATCGGACCACCCTGGTCGCGGCGGCGGTCTCCGAAGAAAAGCTTTCTCAGGCGGCGGAGACCATAAATTCCTACCCGGGGGTGAGCCATAATTACCTGCGTGACCATTTCTTTAACCTCTGGTTTACCATCGCGGTCCCCCCGGGCGAGGACCTGAAAGAGACGGTAGCGAACCTTTTGGCCCGGGCCGAGGTAGAAAAATACCTCCTCCTTCCCATAAAGCGGGTCTTTCATATCGCGGCGGTGTACGTGCTGGGGGAAGACGGGGGTGAGAGCCAGGATTTAGAAGTTAAGACCTCTTTTTCCCGAGTTTCTCCCCCGGACCCCAGGACCATCACCCTGGTAAGGTTGACCCAGGAAGACCTTCCCCTTTGCCCGAGGCCCTTTCAGGAAATCGCCCGCAAAGCGGGCCTTCGGGAAGAAGAAGTCCTTTCCTGGCTCAAAGAGGGCCTGTCCCGGGGTATTATTCGGCGTTTTGCCGGTTTGATACGTCATACCCGCGCCGGCCTTAAAGGAAATATTATGGTGGCCTGGCAGGTTCCTCCCGGCCGGATAGAAGAGGTAGGAAAATTTTTGGCCCGTGAGAAAAAAATTACCCACTGTTACGAAAGAAAGAGTTACCCGGAATGGCCCTACAACCTTTACACCATGGTGCACGCCAGAGACGAAACCGAGGCCCGAAAAACCGTGGCAGACCTGGCCACCCGCCTGGAAATACCCGCTTATCTCCCCCTCAAGACCGTAAAGGAACTCAAAAAGATTCGCCTCAAACTCTTCTGGTAGGGAAAATTTTTTGCCATCAAATTAGGAAAAATTTTTCTCACCCTTTGGTCTTGATCCCTGAAATAGCCCGAAATTATTTCATAATAATTTTGGCCCGCATTTTGCTTCAAAATGGTATTGAATAAATTAAAGGGGCGGGCTGATGAGGAGATTTTGGACTTTGTTTTGGGTAGTCGTTTTTCTTTGGGGGCTGGCCGCCGGAGCCAGCGCTATAACGATTACGGTGGACGGAAACCTTTTTGTAGAGGAAGGGGAGCCAGATTGGGGGGTAGATACCTCCTCTTTTGGTGAAAACGACAATAATTGGGACCCTGGCGTACCAGGGGTGTTTGTATGGCAGGAGGATGAAGTAGGAGAAAATGATGGCTTTGTAGATCCTGGATATGGAGGGCAAAATTACGATGTGGAGGCCGTTTTGGCCACCTTTGACGCTAATTATCTCTACGTAGCCATTGCCACCGGCTTTCCTCAGATAGGTCGCGAGTATGGTTCTGATTGGTACGACGCCGGTGATATCGCCTTTGACGTCGGGGCTGACGGCAGTTGGGACTACGCCCTGGTTATTTCCACTTATGTCGATGGGAATGATAACCGCGAGGCAGAGATAGACAATTCGATTCAGGAAGTAGAACTCCGTGGCTTTTACAAGGTTTTTTCCTGGCAAGGGGTTTCTGTATCTGATCATTCCGTCTCCAACCCCTTCCGCATGAAAAGCGGAACTCAAAAAGGAACTGTTGATGAAAGTAAGTTTTATTATGTAGCCGATGATCCTGATTTGCCCCGTTACATTATCGAAGCTGCCATTCCCCTTTCTCTTTTTGATGAGCCGTTCACTTCCATAAAAATCCACTGGACCATGGAGTGCGGTAACGATTACGGCGAGGTGGTGGCGCACACCCCCGAGCCGGCATCCATCCTTTTGGCAGGGGCGGGCCTTTTCGCCGTGAGCATGTTTTTGCGCCGTAGACGGCGGGAAGGGTAACCGGGAAGGTAGGCCCGAGAGGGAGCGCTTAAGCCGGGCGCTCCCCTTTTTTGTTTCCCTCAAGCATTTTCAGTCCCAAAAAGAGATAATGCATCCCTGAAACGATGGTCAGCCCAGCGGTGAGGTAGCAGGCCAGCGCCTTTATCCCTTCGGAGAAATGGGCCAGCGTAATTACCACCGTACTTATCTGGGCCACGGTGGTACCCTTGCTCAGGACAGTGGGTTTGACCTCGATTTTTCGGGTGTGCCAGGTAAGGATAAGGAAACCGATGAGGATCATTACGTCCCGGCTTATCACGATCACGGCCAGCCAGTCAGGCAAGAGGCCCAGGTAAGCCCCCAGGATATAGATGGTGTTGATGAGGAGTTTGTCGGCGATAGGGTCCAGGATGGCCCCGAGCAGGGTTTTTTGTTTTAAGGCCCGGGCCAGGAAGCCGTCCAGGGCGTCGCTTATCCCGGCCACGATGAAAAATAAAAGCGCCAGGCGGGGGTGCCCCTCGAGCAGGGCGATTATAATTACGGGGATGAGGAACAGGCGCAGAAGGGTGATGCAATTGGGCACGTTTAACATACGAGAAACCTATAATTCCTCTCCTTTCTCCTGTCCACGTTAACGCTTGACAGAAGGGTCCGGTCGCGATAAGAGCGGCTTCATGATTAAAGTACACCCTTTACCGGACAAAAAGACCTTTCTCGAACTTTCCCGCCAGGCCAATCTTATTCCCGTCTACCAGGAAGTCCTGGTGGACATGGAGACCCCCATTTCCCTCTTCCATAAGGTTTTTGTGGGGCATTACGGTTTTCTGCTCGAAAGCCTGGAAGGCGGGGAAAAATGGGCCAGGTTTAGCTTTATCGGCGTAAACCCCTTTCTTATCTTTCGCAGCCGGGGAGAAGAGATAACCCTTCTTGACCCCCACGGGGAGAAGAGGTTCCGTTCAGCGGATCCCTTAGCCGAAGTGCGGCGGGTGCTGAGCAGGTTCAAGGCCGCCACCCTCCCGGCTCTACCCCGTTTCTTCGGGGGCGCCGTGGGGTTTGTCTCTTACGATATGGTCCGCTTCATGGAAAGGCTGCCCTCACTCCTTCCCGACACCGCGGGCTTTTCAGACATCCATCTCATGTTCCCGGAGGTCCTCCTCATTTACGACCGCCTAAAACACAGCCTCCTGATCGTTTACAACGCCCGGCTGGAAGAGGGGGTGCCCCCTGAGGCGGTTTACGAAAGGGCGGTAAGCGAGATTGAGGCCATGGTGTGTCGGGTAAGAGGCCCTCTCATCTATCCCCCGGCGGTGCCTCCGCCTCAAGAGACCAAGCTCTTGCCAGAGATCACCCCGGAGCGCTTCTACCAGATGGTAAAGAAGGCCAAGGAGTATATCGAAGCCGGCGACGTCATCCAGGTGGTACTCTCCCAGCGTTTTTCCGGGGAGAGTCATTTGCGTCCCTTTGACCTTTACCGCGCCTTGCGCAAGATAAATCCTTCGCCCTATCTCTTTTACCTCCGGCTCGGAGACGAAACCCTGATCGGTTCTTCGCCTGAAATCTTGGTCCGCCTGGAAGAAGGGCGAGTGGAAGTGCGCCCCATTGCCGGTACCAGGCCCCGGGGCCGGACCGAGACCGAGGATTTCGCCCTGGCCGAGGATCTCCTGCACGATCCCAAAGAAAGGGCCGAGCACCTTATGCTGGTGGATCTCGGCCGCAACGACGTGGGGCGGGTGGCCCGTTACGGTTCGGTGGAGGTCTATGAGCTGATGGTGATTGAACGTTATTCCCACGTGATGCACCTGGTCTCCGGGGTCAGGGGTGAGCTCAGGCCGGAATATGATATGTTTGACGTCTTAAAGGCCGCCTTTCCTGCGGGAACGGTCTCTGGCGCGCCCAAGATCCGGGCCATGGAGATTATCGAGGAGCTGGAGGCCGCTCGACGCGGGCCTTACGCCGGGGCGGTGGGCTATTTCGGTTTTTCCGGTAATATGGATTTTTGTATCGCCATAAGGACCCTTTTCCAGAAGGGTACGAAGCTTTACCTCCAGGCCGGGGCGGGTATCGTGGCGGATTCTGATCCAGAAAGAGAATATCAGGAGACCCTTAATAAAGCCCGGGGCATGATGAAGGCCATTGAAATGGCGCAAAGGGGGCTTTGATGGCGGTAAGACTCCTGGTCATAGATAACTACGATTCTTTCACCTACAACCTGGTTCAGCTCCTCGGGGTAATGTGTGAGAAACTGGCAGAGGAAAGTGAGGTCAAGGTCTACCGTAACGATGAGGTGGAGCTGGGGGTGCTGGAAGAATTTGAGCCCACCCACTTGGTGATTTCCCCGGGGCCGTGCACGCCTAAGGAGGCCGGGATCTCGGTGGCGGCGATAAGACACTTCGCCGGTAAAGTTCCGATCCTGGGGGTATGTCTGGGCCACCAGAGTATCGGGGTGGCCTTTGGGGGGCGGATCGTGCGGGCCAAACGCTTGATGCACGGGAAAACTTCCTTGATCGAACACGATGGCCAGGGGGTGTTTGTCGGTCTTCCCTCCCCTTTTGAGGCCATGCGTTACCATTCTCTGGTCATAGAAGAAGAGAGCCTTCCGGAAGAGCTGATCGTCACCGCCCGTGACGAAGAGGGCGAGATCATGGGGGTGCGCCACCGGGAGCTGGCGGTGGAAGGGGTCCAGTTTCACCCTGAATCCATTGGTACCTCCCTTTACGCCTGGAAAAGGCTAAAAAAACCACCCCGGCAGTGGGATTTTACCTCGGACGACCTCCCCGAAGGGGTGATCATTTTGCGCAATTTCCTCTTTGGCCAGCTCAGAAGTTAGCCACTTCTTCAAAGGGCCGTCGTCTCAGCCGGTGGGGAAGGGCCAGTTTTTCCGCCACTTTT
>DROK01000016.1 GCA_011321895.1 Thermodesulfatator atlanticus | reverse complement strand
CCCCTGAGTGCTTTACCGAGTACGAAATAAGTAACGGAAAAGTTATCTTCAAACCTTTTTATCTTCCTAAGCCCAAATTTGAGAGCCATCCCATATTCAAGAATAAGTTACCCAAAAATCGCCTCTTGAAGGTCCCTGAAAGTTTAAAAAGGAATACGGCTCAGGCCAGCAAATGGGAAAAGGGGGTGGGGCCTTCTGCCCATAAAGCCGCCCAAAAGATCATAAAAAACATATCTGAGAACAAGAAAGTCCCAGCGGATGCTGTTTCGAAAGTTCAAGAAATAATCCTGAATCAGAAAAAATATTTGAAGCCCATCTGGGATCGAAATGGAAAAGTAAAAGTTCAATTTCACGTGGATCATATTGTGGAATGGGTTTTGAGCAGAGACGATAGCCTCGAAAATTATATCCTCTTTGAGGCTTCGGCCAATCAATCCAGCGGTGGGGTTTACGGGGGGTATTTCCGCAGATTGCGAAAGGCTCGGGACGACTTAGGCGCAAAGGAGGCCTATCTGAAGATGGAAGAAATCGAAGAAGGCCGCGGCAAAAAAACCGGGCCGGTCTGGGAAAGAGATGAAATAGAGAAAGGGGAGCACATCAAGATTTTTCTGGAGAAAAAACTCTGGAGGAAAATTTCATGAGTTCGGTAATCGCCGATCTCAGTGAAAGCCTGATAGGTATCCTGCGGGAGGGTTTTCGAGGGGTAATTCCCAACCCCGAAGAAGCGGTGGTGCTCTCCTCCCCGGGAGACCTGGGCCCGGGAGAAAGCCCACGCCTCTGTCTCTTTCTTTACGACGTCAAAGAAAATCCCACGATAAAAAACGCCACGCTCCCCGAAGAGCGGGCACGTCCCCCGCTGGCCCTGGATCTCTATTTCATGCTTACGGCCTACGCCCCTTCCCGGCTGGCAGACCGTACCGCCGCTACCCTGGAGGAGTACCGCCTGCTCGGGCGCGCCATGGCCGTCCTTCACGAACACCTTATCCTGCGTGATCCGTACCTGAGGGGAAGTCTGGCCGGGCAGGGATTTAATTTTCGCCTTTTCATCCACCCGCTCCCGGTAGAAGAGATGGCCCGAATCTGGAACGCCTTCCACACCAAACCCTTTAAGCTCTCGGTCTGCTATCTCCTGACCCCGGCCATCATAGAAACCCCAACGAAGGAAATAAAACCCGTACAGGAAATTCGTTTGGCGACGGAGACCCGAGGATGAAAATAATAGCCCCTGATCTAGTGCTCCGCCTCACCGACGCCTACACCGGGGAAAGGCCGCACCTGCCCCTCGAGCTCGCCCTGGCTCCCCAGGCGGTCCGGATGGTGGAAAACACCCGTGGTTACCACCTCCTTTATTATCGACGCGGAAAAGAGCCTCTAAACGTTACCATTTCGGTGACAAGCCCCTACTACCAACCCCAAAGGCTCAGCGTCTCCCTGCCTCACGAGGGCCTGGTCGCCATAGAGCTCTGGCCCGAGAGGATCTACCCCTTCCCGCGGGGGGCCACCTTGCTCTGCGGCCAGGTAGTCAAACAGGGGCAACCCCTGGCCGGGGCGCTGGTGACCGTCAAGACCCTTTTTGAAAAGATCCAGACCAGGACCAACGCCCATGGTCTTTTCCTGCTTTTCCCGCGAAAGGTGGACGGCGAAAGACTCATACGCCGAAACGGAAGGCTTTTTCTCCCCGGGCCCAGGGGAGGAAGAAGGATAACCCTCAAGATCGAAATTTCGGGGGAACCCCCGGTAAAAAAACACCTCCGCTGGCCGGTAGGAGAGAAGGTAGAGACCTTGGTGGAGGCCTAAATGGGCAAAAAGGCTTTTAACGCCTAAAAAGAGATAAGGAGGGAGGAAAATGCCGGAATATCTTGCACCAGGGGTCTATATCGAGGAAATAGAAATCGGGGCCAAGCCCATCGAAGGGGTGAGCACCTCTACGGCGGTCTTTCTGGGGCGTACCGAACGCGGCCCTACCGAACGGCCCGTGCTCATCACCAGTCTTACCCAGTTCCAGCAGGTCTTTGGCGGGCCTTTCTTCTTCGCAGAAGGAAGCCAAAAAGTGGTCCCTTACCTTCCCTACGCCGTGGAAGGCTTTTTCTTAAACGGGGGCAAGCGGTGTTTTGTCTGCCGGACTTTGGGGACCGGGGCCGCCACGGCCAGTTTTGTCTTTGAAGGGGAAAGCGAGGCCTCCTTTACCGCCACCTCCCCTGGCAGCTGGGGAAACCGCCTCCTGGTAGTGGCCCGGCCCGAGGAAGAAGACCAGACCAAAATCGAAAGTTTTGAGGTCTATCTGCTGCCTTCCGGGACGGATTTCTCAGAACTCCTTGAGACGGAGACCCACAAAGATTGGTCTGGGGTTAAACAGGTAATTCTTAAGCGGCTGCTTGATAAAGCCACGGTCAAAGAAAGTTATCCTTACGGCGGGGACCTAAAGGAACTCGTAAACGAGAAATCGGCCCTCCTCAAAATAGGAACGCTCTCGTCAAACTTGGTCCCCGGGGTCTACCGCCTTTCCGGGGGGAGCGAAGGGACCCTGGGGGTGGAAAACTACACCAGGTTTTTCAAAGACCTGGAAAAGATCGAAGAGATCTCGCTGGTCTACGCCCCTTACGTAGACATTTACGGGAACCTCATCCCCAAACTCCTCGCCCACTGCGAAAAACTCAAAGACCGCTTTCTGGTGATAGATTCACCCCCGGGTAAAACCCCTAATGATCTCTTAAGTTCCCCTCCACGTGACCAGTGGGAAAGCAAATACGCCGCCTACTACTACCCCTGGCTCAAGGTCTATGATCCCCTCTCGCGCCAACTCCTGGAAGTGCCTCCCGGGGGACATGTGCTGGGGGTCTACGCCCGCACCGACGCCGAAAGGGGCGTGCACAAGGCCCCGGCCAACGAACCGGTAAGGGGGGTGACTGGCCTTGCCTATGTCGTGGGCAAAGGGGAACAGGAACTCCTCAATCCTCAGGGCATCAATTGTATCCGGGCGCTGCCCGGAAGAGGCATCAGGATCTGGGGGGCCCGTACCCTCTCCTCCGATCCCCTCTGGAAATACGTAAACGTCCGGCGGCTTTTCATCTTCCTGGAAAAATCCATCGAACAGGGCATCCAGTGGGTGGTGTTTGAGCCTAACAGCCCCAGGCTGTGGGCCCGCGTGCGTCAGACCATCTCGCAATTCCTGACCGGCGTCTGGAAAGACGGTGCCCTCATGGGCACCACCCCGGAAGAGGCCTTCTTCGTCAAGTGTGACGAGACCACCATGACCCAGGATGATATCGATAACGGTCGCCTCATCGTCATGGTGGGCGTAGCCCCGGTAAAACCTGCCGAGTTTGTCATCTTCCGGATCGCACAGTGGTCCGGAGGCAGTGAAATCAGCGAATAAAGGAGGGCCTTATGCCTGTAGGACAAAGAAAGGATCCTTACCGCAATTTCAGGTTCCTGGTAGAGATCGACGGCATTGTTCAGGCCGGTTTCAGCGAGGTCACCCTCCCGGACAGCACCCAGGACGTGGTGGAATACCGGGAAGGTCATGAACCGCCGGTGCTCCGGAAACTGCCTGGTCTGGCCAAATACGGCAACGTCACCCTCAAATGGGGAGTGACTGATTCGCTGGAGCTCTATGAATGGCGCCGGCTGGTGGAGCAGGGGAAGATCGCCGAGGCCAGAAGGAACATGGCCATCATCGTGCTAGACGAGGAAGGCGAACCGGCGGCCCGCTGGGAATTTTATCAGGCCTGGCCCAGCAAATACGACGCCCCGGACCTGAACGCCAAAGGGAACGAGGTCGCCATTGAGACTCTGGAAATCGCCCACGAAGGGATGAAACGCACCGCTTAGGAGGAAAAGACAGTATGCTACAGACGGAATTCGAATTCACCCTCCCCAAAGGGTACATTGACGAGGAGGGGCGACTCCACCGTCAGGGGGTCATGAGGCTGGCCACCGCCGCCGATGAGATCCTGCCCCTCAAAGACCCGCGGGTCCAGAACAACCCCGCCTACTTAACCATCATCGTGCTCTCACGGGTCATCCTGCGGTTGGGTGATCTTCCGGACGTGAACCCGCGGGTAATCGAAGGGCTCTTTCTGGAAGACCTCCTCTATCTTCAGGATCTCTATCAGCGCCTGAACGGGGGAGGAAGCTATACCCTCAAGACCAAGTGCCCCCACTGCGGGGAGGAAGTGGCGGTGGAGGTGACCAACCCGGGGGCCTGAAGGGCTACCCCTTGGAGCGTCTTTATGAGGAACTGGTGTTTTTGGCTTACCACCTGCACTGGAGCTACAGCGAACTCCTCAGTCTGGACCACGCAGAAAGGAGGCGCTGGTGCCAGGAAGTAAGCCGCTTAAACCAACGCTTAAACGAAGAAAGACGCCGGGGGTAGCCCTGCTAAGGCCCTGGCCCCGCCCCTGTCTCATGGGGGAAAAGATCCTTGAGAGACACTCTCCCAAGGGAAAGGCCTGGCCCGGGCTCAGGCTTGTCTGGCGAGATCCGGACAAGGGGCCCGGGCTTTTCCTCTACCTTGTCCTGCCGGTGGAATTTAAGTTCTTCGAACAAAGTGGCCCCAAGATCCGGCTCCCCGCGCTCGCTCCCATTTTGGCTTCTGGAAAAAACCTGATCTGGTCCCTTATCTTGCGGAAAGAAAAAGGATCTCCGCCGGAGGAAAAGGCCCTTCCGGCAGGGCCTTTTGCGTACGCCCAAAAAGAAACCCTGCTACGAGAAATTTTCACCTTCAGGGAAAAGACCGGGCTTAAGGAAGGGCCGCTTTTTACCCTGCCCCAGAGGACCTTTGCGGAGAAAAAGGGAGCGAAAGCCCCTGAGTCTTCGGATCAAGTACGGCCCCGGCCCGGGACGCCAACCCTGAGGAAGTCCCTAAAACTCCTGCGTTTTCCCGCAAAGAGAGACCTTTCCTTATTCAAGCTGGTTTTGCGCCAAAAAGAACGCGTAACCGGCCCCTTAAACATATTCTCCCTGCAAAAAGAACAGACCTTGCGCAAAAATTCGCTCCTCATCCTGCACGAAGGTCCTTTCCTGGCAGGAGGAAGAAGTTTCCCAAAAGGAAAGACCACGGAGATGAAGCTGGCCCCGGGAGGGCCGGCATGGCTTACGCGAGCCCCGGAAAAAGGCTTAGGACCAAGCCCATCTTTTCCCTTAAAGGCCTCCTACCAGGAGGCGGAAAAAACCTTTCCTGAAAGATTGATTTACCGTAAAGAGACGGCCCCTCCCGTACAAAGGGAAATCATCAAGGAACT
>DROK01000015.1 GCA_011321895.1 Thermodesulfatator atlanticus | reverse complement strand
GGCGTGAAAGACGCTGTCGTGAGAATCCTTCCAGCCTTTATTCACCAGACCTTCTTCAGAGGCCTGGTATTCCAGAAAACCGTCCCCATCCAGGTCACCGTATTCTTCCATCCAGCGCCAGGCCGCTTCGATATTGGGCCACAGCTCGCGGATGAGGTTAAGGTCACGGGTCCTTTCGTAATAGGCCCCGGCCAGGATGAGAAAAAGGGGAGTAGCGTCAATGGTGCCATAATATCGGGCAAAGGGTATCTCTCCGGTGGCTGCCATCTCCCCGGGTCTCATTTCGTGTATTATCTTGCCTGGCTCGGCGTCCCGGCTGGGATCAAAGGAAGTGGCTTGCGTTGCGGCTAAAAAACGTAATACCCCTTTAGCGATTTCCGGGTTTAACCACAAACATTCAAGGGCGGTGATGATACCGTCCCGGCCAAAAACAGTGTTAAACCAGGGGATCCCTGCGTACGGATAAAGCCCATAGGGAGTATGGGTCAACATCATGAAGAGGTCACTTTCTGAACGTTTTAACCAACTGTTGAAGTGTTCCTGGGGCGTGCTTACCTGGCAGCTCTGACGCTGCAGATCTTTCAGTTCCTGCCGGGTAGAAAGATAGGCCTTAACGAAGGGGATAAATTTGTCTTCTTCGTCAACTAAACACACAATGACCAGAAAAAGATTGGTTCTCTCTTTGGGTTTAAGGTCAAGGTAGTAGAGAGCTTCTCTGGCATTTAAAGAATGGGGTTTGGGGTCAAATATCAATTTGGTGGTGCGCAGCTTCCCGTCCAGCCCCAGGTATTTAAAATAGACCTCCCTCTCCCCTGTTTGTGGTTCATAATAGTGCCCTCTTTTTTTCCTCTTTACCCCGCGGACCTCAAAAATATCCACAAAATCCGCGTCAAAATTATAGGTAAGGGGCAAATGAATCCGGCAGGGAGAATAATTTTCGATCCGAAGGGCTTCGTAACAAATCCCCTGATAAAGGAATTTCTGACGCAAAATATGAACACTTCCCCGGGGGAGAAATTCTTTTCCCTCGAGCATAATATCGGGATTGGTCAGATCGCTGGCGACCATCAGGTTATCCCTGGTGGCTGAAGAATTTAAGAGAAAGGGGCGAACGTGACAGAACTTGAGTTCCAGCTTGGAAAGAAAACGGGTCCCCAAATGATAAAGGCCCTGCTCCCCCAGGCCTTCCTGACGGACATCGCCGTAGGGGTCAAAAAGGCCAAAAGTGTCACCGTGTTTTAAAATAAGGGCCTCTTTTGAGAGGCCCGGTGAGGTAGCCAGGATATAAAATTTCTGTGGTCTTATCTCAACTACACATTCCTTCATGCCACTTTGAGTACGGGTTTTTCCGCCATCAGGAGCCGTTCGTAAACCTTAAGATAATTCTGGGCCATTACTTCTGCGGTAAAGCGGCGTTCAAAGGCCTTGCGGCAAAGAATCCGCTTAAGACCGGCCACTTTCTCCACCGCCTGCACCGCTTCTTCCAGGCTTTCCACGATAAAACCGGAAATCCCTTCCTCAATCACCTCTGGCACAGAACCGCAGCGCCAGGCAATTACCGGCGTCCCACAGGCCAGGGCTTCGATCATTACCAGCCCGAAGGGTTCAGGCCAATCAATAGGGAAAAGAAGGGCGTAGGCCTTGCCCAAGAATTCGTTCTTTTCTTTGTCATTGATTTCACCAATAAATTCCACCCACGGGCTTTTAAGCATGGGCTTTATCACGTTTTCGTAATAGACCCTATCCGCCTCATCGACTTTGGCAGCGATAAGCAACTTCATGCCGGCTTTTTCGGCTATCTTGATCGCCCGATCCGGCCGTTTTTCCGGGGAAATACGCCCCAGAAAGGCCAGATAATCACCTGGCCGGGCGTAAAAACGGTACAGGTCTTTGGGCAGACCATGGTACACCGTTCCCACCCAGCGGGCAAAGGGCAAAGGCCCTCTCTGGGCATCGGAGATGGAGACGACAGGCACGTCGCGGAATTCTTCAAAAAGGGGCCTTAGTTCCGGCAGATCCAGGCGACCATGAAGAGTGGTCACGTGCGGTACCGGTAGCCGTCGCATGAGGGGAAAATGGATATGATCCACGTGGAAATGGATGATATCGAATTCCTCGGCCTTCTGAGCCACTTTTTCTAGTTGCAAGACGTGGGGAGCCAGGCGATCCTTGACCCCTTCCAGACGCAGGGCCCGTTTACAACAGGGAATCAAACGGGCCGAAGTCTGAGAATCCTCCGAGGCAAAAAGCGTTACTTCATGCCCCATTTTTACCAGTTCTTCGGTCAGGTAATGCACCACCCGCTCGGTCCCACCATATAGTTTTGGGGGCACGCTTTCATGAAGTGGTGCTACCTGAGCGATCCTCATAGGACCTCCCTCCCACAAGATTTCAAAAAACCTTCTGGCAGGTCCATTTAAAAATTAAGCTGGCCGTTTTGATAATCAAGATTTATGGTATTCTTAGTTAAGAAGGTCTTTAAAAGGAGAACGAACAAAATTAATAAACTGGCCCGCGAAAAGAGTCTTTATTTACGGCAACACGCTGGCAACCCCGTTGCCTGGTGGCCCTGGAGTGAGGAAGTTTTAAAGGAAGGCCAAAGAAGAGACGTCCCCCTCTTTATATCGATTGGTTATTCCGCGTGCCATTGGTGCCACGTCATGAACCGGGAATCCTTCGAAGACGAAGAAATAGCAGACCTTTTAAACGAAAATTTTCTCCCGGTTAAGATTGACCGCGAGGAACACCCCGAAATAGACGCCGTCTATCTTTTGGCCTGTGAGATGGCTACGGGAAGGGCTGGCTGGCCCCTGACGGTGCTGGCACTGCCTGACGGGTGGCCCTTTTTCGTCGCCACTTACCTGCCCAAGGAAGGAAGCGGAACCCGCCTGGGCCTTAAAGAATTACTAAAGCTGGTAAAGAAACTCTGGAGAGAGGACCGCGGGCGTCTCCTGGAAGCCGCCCAGAATTTTAAAAAAGCCCTAGCGCAAATAGCGTTTAGGCGGGAAGCCACAGTAGAGCCTGCTCTCCTTTTGGAAAGGGCCTTTGAAGGGGCCCAAAGACAATTCGATCCTCAGTTTGGTGGTTTT
>DROK01000014.1 GCA_011321895.1 Thermodesulfatator atlanticus | reverse complement strand
GGCGCAGGCCATCCTGGACGATTTCCACCGGGTCTTCCGCCGTCCAGATCTTCTTGTTGGGCCGGTTAATATACCCCAGGGCTGCGTGCAGGGTGGTGGTCTTACCCGAGCCGGTGGGCCCCACCACCAGAATTAACCCGTAGGGCATCTCAATGAGGGCTTTGAATTTTTCCAGGTATTCTGGCCGCAGCCCGATTTGGTCTAACGGCATGGCCTCCACCGAGGCCAGGATCCGCATGACCACGTCTTCGTTGTTTTCGATGGTGGGGATGGTGGCCACCCGGACTTCGAAGCTGCGACCGTTCTTGAGCTTGAATTTGATCTTGCCGTCCTGGGGCAGACGCTTTTCGGCGATATCCAGGTTGGCCATGATTTTGTAACGCGACACCAGGGCCCTTTTGTAAGCGAAGGGGATCTTCTTAAAGAGGTGGCATTCGCCGTCTATCCTTAGCCTTATCTGGGCGCCCCGTTTCCCGGGCAGGGCCTCGATATGGATGTCGGAAGCCCCGCGGCGGTAGGCCTCTTCCAGGATGTGGTTGGCCAGCTGGACCACCACACTATCAGCCAGTTCCTCTTCACTGACGTCCTGGTCCTCTTCTTCGGGGATGACCTCAAATTCCGAGAGGTCTTTGGGGAGATCAAAATCCGTCTTTCCGTAAAAGTAGTCGATAAACTTGAAGATATCTTCTTTGATGGCGATTCTGAGTTCAAACTTTTCCGCCTTTAAGACCTGGCGGATCATATCCAGGCGGAAGGTGTCTGAGGGGTCATCGATAAGCAGGATGATGCGGTCCCCCTCCTCCGCTAAAGGGATACAGACGTTTTGGCGGAAGAATTGTTCCTTGATCCCTTCGATACAGGAAGGTTTGGGGCCCAGTTCCAGTTCGTTAAATTCTACGAAAGGGAAGCCGTAGTATTCGGCAAGGGCCTTTCCGATTTCCTCTTTGGGGATACCAAATTGTTCGCTTAAGACAAATTCCACGCTTTGCTGCTTTTCTTCGGCGATTTTACGCGCCTTCTCGTAGGTTTCTTCGTCCAGGAGGCCTTTGGTAAAGAGTAATTGGAGGCGGCCGTATTTGTTTTGGATCTCTTTTAATTTTTCGATCTTTTTTGAGACGTCTGCGTAATCGGCGTGGTAATGGAAGGCCTTGGTGTAAGCTTCCAGGGCCTTTTTAATATCTTTCTGCTCTTCATAGACCTGCCCCAGGAGATAATTAAAGGCCGCTTTTTCTTCAATGGTAAGCCCTGGCAATTCTAGGGCCAATTTGATGGTGGTGGCGGCTTCCTCATATCTTTTAAGGGCCAGTAAACACTCGGCTAGTTTACGGTATATTTCGGGTTCCTGGTGGCCTTCATCTATAAGTTTTTGCAGGATTTCCAGGGCCGCTTCGTGAAAATTGCTCTCGATCAAGACCTGGGCTTCTTGCAGGGCTTCCTCTACGCTGGTTTCTACCTCGAGATTCAGGTCTTCGGCTATTTCCTTTTGGGCTTTGAGCTCTTTAAGTTCTTTGATTTTGGCCTCTACCCGTGCTTTGAGACCGTTATCTTCCTCTTTTAGCTGGGCAAGCAAGGCCTCAAAGGCCAAAATGGCCTCGTCGTAGAGTTCCTGTTCGGCGTAAACCTGGGCTTCCCGAAATATTTGTTCAAATTCTTGCTCGGTCATCACAGTTTAATAACGGGAAATTCTCGATTTTTGATAAAAATGACCCCACCCTGGCCTTTACTTACAAAGTAGGCTTCTTCCGGAATTTCAAAAAAGTTGGCTTCTTCAGCCAAGATGACCCCTCCGCGGTCTTCGTGCCAGAGAATAAGGACGATCTGAGGATTTTCTGAACGTTTGATGATAGGCAAAGAGAGGCGGCGCAATTCCTGTTCATTTTTTTCAGCTAAGGGCCCGGT
Organism: Thermodesulfatator atlanticus; assembly: GCA_011321895.1. GTDB lineage: Bacteria > Desulfobacterota > Thermodesulfobacteria > Thermodesulfobacteriales > Thermodesulfatatoraceae > Thermodesulfatator > Thermodesulfatator atlanticus_A. The sequence continues at coordinate 867 of DROK01000014.1, read as the reverse complement.
AAGCTTGTTTTTGAGTTTTACGAAGGAAAAATAGACCCAAAACCCCAGGAGCAATTTTAGCGGAAATTCGTTATCTATTTTTCCGGCCCAACCTGCCTTAAACGGCCCCAGATAGGCCACTTGGTTTTCCGGCACCAGATATACCACGTCGTTTAAGAGACACTGGTAGGCCTCCCGAAACGGTAGGCTCCGCGCTGGCTCGGCTTCCTTTTTTACCTCCATTATTTTTTTGCCAACGGTCTTTTTTCTTTGGTTTAATTTGTTAAGGACTTTTTCTTTGAGGGCTTTGAGGTCTGGTTGCTCTTCCTGAGGCAGGAGGGCAAAGGTCTCCTCAAGTTCCCTTAAGGCCTTCTGGCAAATATCCTGCCAGGGTTTGGTCTTGGGAGAACGTGAAAAAAGCCAGGCGAACATGAGGAAGCGTTGGTAGTCCTGAAGGAGCTGTCTGATCAACGCTTCCCTGAACTGTTCCTCGGGGCTTGCCGTTTTGGAGGCCTTTTTGAGTTTAGCCAGGGCCTTTTTGAGGTGTTCAAAATAGGGGGCGCTCTCTTTGCCGTGGACTACGATCAGATTGAGGGCCACTATCCCCTGGTGAAGAAAATGGAGCCATTCCGGGCGGGCCTCTTCCGGTCGATCCTTAAGCCAGCTCCCCACCTCGTGTAAAAGATCAAAAATGGGGTGTAATTCCGGGGCGGCCTTTTCTTTGGCTTCTTCCAGAGCGGTCAGAAACTCAAAAGAGGTTTCCGGGGTAACCTCCCATTCCAGCCCAAGGAGGGCGGCGGCGAGTTTTTCCAGATCTTCTTGGGTCAAACCTCCTTCCTGACCAAGGGTCTTTTCGCTTTCAAGGGTGAGGTTGGGTTCTATAATTTC
>DROK01000013.1 GCA_011321895.1 Thermodesulfatator atlanticus | reverse complement strand
GGCCAAACCATCGCCTACACCAAAATTGCCCAACGCGGCACGCATTTTTGCCCCGCCTGTCAGAAATAGGCTTTGCTAGGAAGGCAAAAGTGTTATGTTAAAAAAGAAGGAGTGCTGCTTTATAACTCATGAAAAAGGCTTATATCGTCCGTTTAAGTGATATTTTAGACCAAATTCAATCTTATCTTCCCGGAGCAGATACCCGTCTGGTAGAAAAAGCTTACGTCTTTGCCGCCCGCGCCCACGCTGGGCAGGTGCGTCGCTCAGGAGAACCTTACCTCTCCCACCCCATGTCGGTGGCTTACATTTTGGCCCAGATGAAGCTTGATCTCCCCACCATAGCCGCCGGGCTCCTTCACGACACCGTGGAAGACACCAACGTCACCATCGAGGAAATAAGGCATCTTTTCGGAGATACGGTCGCCGATATCGTAGACGGAGTCACCAAAATCAGCCATCTGCCCGTCAAAAGTAAGGTGCACAAGCAGGCGGAAAATTTCCGCAAAATGTTGCTGGCCATGGCCAACGATTTGCGCGTTATTCTCGTCAAACTGGCAGACCGCCTGCACAATATGCGCACCTTGGAATATATGCCAGAGCACAAAAGGCAGCGTATTTCCCGAGAAACCCTTGAAATTTACGCCCCCCTTGCCAGCCGTTTAGGAATTGATTGGCTCAAAAGGGAGTTAGAAGACCTTTCCTTCATGTATCTTTACCCGGAAGATTACCGTCGGCTGCGGGAAGAAGTAGACAAAGTGGTAGCCGCCCGCCAGGATTTCATCGAAGAAGTTAAAAAGATTATCGTTGACAAGTTAAAAGAAGAAGGGATAAAAGGACGGGTTATCGGACGGCGCAAGCATCTGTTCAGCATTTACCGCAAATTGCAACGCAACAACCTCAGCATTGATCAGCTCTATCTCATTTATGATATCATCGGTTTAAGGGTGATAGTCCAGCAAATAAAGGAGTGCTATCAGGTCCTGGGCATCGTCCATTCCCTTTGGAAACCCATTCCCGGCCGGTTTAAAGATTATATCAACCTCCCCAAACCCAATATGTACCAGTCCCTGCACACCACGGTCATCGGCCCGGGAGGGCGGCAGATGGAAATCCAGATCCGGACCGAGGACATGGACCGGGTCGCCAACGAAGGGATCGCCGCTCACTGGCTTTATAAAGAAGACAAAATTATCGCTGCCTCTTCGGCCAAAAACGGGCAACTGGAATGGCTTGAACGGCTGATAGAGCTCCAGAAAGAACTCCAAAACCCCCGGGATTTTATCGAATCCCTCCGGATGGACCTCTTTCCCGATGAGGTTTACGTCTTCACCCCCCAGGGGGACATAAAAGTGCTCCCCCGTGGGGCCACCCCGGTGGATTTTGCCTACGCCATTCACACGGAAGTGGGGCACCATTGTGCCCGGGCCAAGGTAAACGGCCGCCTGGTCCCCTTGGATTACGAACTGCAAACCGGGGACATCGTAGAAATCGTCACCACCCCACACCAGAAACCCAGCAGAGACTGGCTCAAGTTTGTCAAGACCAGCCGGGCCAGGAGCCGCATTAAACAATGGCTGAAACAGGAAGAACGACAGAGGATACTGGCTGCTGGCCGCGAAATGCTGGACCGGGAATTCCGTAAAGTCAAATTGACCCTGGCTGCTTTCCTGGATCACGAACTCTCTGAAGAAATTGCCAAAAGTTTTTCTTTCAAAAACGTAGAAGAATTGGTGGCCGCGGTAGGTTACGGAAAACTCACCCCCCAACAGGTGGTCAAACGCTTCCTGGTCACCCGGGAAAAAGAAGCTGGCCAGGAAGAAGAAATCATTACCCGCAAAAGACGCCCCCATCACCGTGGCCCGGAGGCCCTCTCCGTGGAGGGTACCGAGGACGTCCTGTTTCACTTGAGCAAATGTTGCAAACCCCTGCCTGGAGACGAGGTGGTGGGTTATATAACCCGGGGCCGCGGGATTACCGTGCACCGGGCAGATTGCCCCAACCTCGAGACCCTTGACCCGGAACGCCTAATCGACGTCAAATGGGAACCCGGGGACGGGGCCACCTATACCGCAAGAATTTGGGTCTTAACGGTGGATAAAAAAGGTATGCTGGCCTCTATTTCCGGGGCTATAAGCGCCACCGAGGCCAACATCCTGGAGGCAGACCTCAAGACCACCCAGGACCGACGGGCCCTTTTCAATTTTGTCTTGGAAGTTTCCAACAAGGCCCACCTGGACCGTATTATGAACAACGTCAAACAAATCGAAGGGGTGATCCGGGTAGAAAGAAAATTTGCCTAGTGTACGGCCTTCTGGACTTTGCCTGCCTTAAGACAGCGCGTGCAGACTTTCATCCGCTTCACCTGGCCGTTGGGTAACTTTACCCGCACCCGTTGGATGTTGGGATACCACCAACGCCCAGAACGTTTATTGGAATGGCTTACCTTATGACCAGTGCGAGGGCGTTTGCCGCAGATCTCACATATCTTGGACATTTGTAGGCCTCCTCGTTCGGTATTGGTGCCGTTTTATAACGGGAACTTTAAAGGTTAGCAAGGGCGAGAAACTTCTGGGCCGTCTCCTGGAAAGCCCCCTTTAGCTCTTCCTCAGACATCAGAGGCAACTCGCCCAAGACCTCAATCCCTCTGGAAGAAATCTCCTTTTTAAGGGCCTCTTCCACCGTCTGGTTGGTCCCCATCCGGCTCAAGACCACCAAAAGGCGGGCCCTGGGTGCCAGATAAGAGACCCTCTTTAACAGGGGGAAGGCCTGTTCCTCAGGTGTAAGAAAGAGGACTACCAGGTCCGTCCCGTCCAGGGCGTAAAGCAAAAATTTGCCGTGATAGGAGGGGAGATCTAACAGGTAAGGTGCCTCCTTTCGTGCCTGCTCTCTGATGGCCTTCACCAATTGAGGGGTCCCTCTGGCCCCGGGAAACAGCTGTGCCTTAAAAAATTTTCGTTCCCCTTCCCTGGCCTCTATCAACTCGGCCACCTGCATATTGGCCAATTGTAAGGCTTTATTGGGACAGAGGTGCACGCATAGCCCGCACCCTTCACACTCCAAAAGATCGATCCAGAGGTCCTCCTCATAAATGGCCCCGAAGGGACAGCTCTTCTGGCAAAGGGCGCAACCTGCACACACCAGATAATTCCTGACCGGTACCGGCAATTTAAAAGGTTCTTTTTTGATGATCTCCAAACCCTCTTCAACAGGCAATTCAAACCGGGCGTCTGCGGCGGTAAGGGTAGGTCTCAACTCAAGCACCGCCCTGAAAAACAGGGTCTTGCCGCTTTGGGGAAGCCCTGCAATAGCTACTTCTGCCATTACTTACCTCCTTCAAGGTGCTGCCTGACCCGGTCCCAAAACGCCTCCCCTTCCGGCCAGGCCTTTAAAAGGTCTCCTTGAAAACCGGGAAGATATGGGATCTCCCCTGCATAAAAGAGACCATAGGCCGTACACCAAGAGGCCACCGAAACCTCTTCCCGTACCTGGTTGACTATTACCATCCCGCCAAGCCCCAAACCCTGCGTCAACTCTCCGAAAAGTTTTATCTCCTCCGTCAACCTGTCCCACGGCTGCGTGACCAAAATCAACGCTTCGGCCTCCTTTAAACCGCTTAGGGCCTCACCGTGTAAGCCACAGGGGGCCTTAAGGATAGCCCGGGAAGGAAGAGGGAATCTCTCTTTAAGCTTTTTGATCACCGTGCCCTCAAGGGGGGTGCGCCTTAAAAGACGGCCGGCAAAGAGCTCGATCCCGTCCGTGGTCCCGTAAACGATCTCCCCCACCTGGTATTCTTTCAACTCTATGGCCTTTTTAGGACAAATTTCCTTGCAGAGACCACAGCCGTGGCAAAAGGGCCCACGATGCTTAATAGTTTCTCCTTCCAGGCTCAAGGCCCCAAACTGACACTGCTTGACGCAGTCTCCGCAGAGATCACACTTCTCCCTTTTAAAACGGGAAAGCCGCCCCCAGACGACTTCCTTTTCTTTCTCCTCCGCCGGCCACAGTTTGGGCAGGCCGACCTCCAATTCGTAAACAGGGGCTGAGAATTTCTGCGCCAAGGCCCTGGACAGCACACTGCGCCCCACACCCCCTCTTAGAGAAAGAAGACCTATGATCATTTCTGTTCCTCCCGATGTTCTAAAAAGAAAACTTAAGGACACCCGGTGGGCTAGTAAAGGTTGGCTGCGGCCAGATGGTCCTCGTCCAGGTTTCCGAAGGTGGAATATTGCGCCAGGAAGGCCAATTTAACCACGCCGGTAGGTCCGTTTCTCTGTTTACCGATGATGAGCTCGGCGATACCCTTCTCCGGGCTGTCTTTCCGGTAGACTTCGTCCCGGTAAATGAAGATGATTACGTCCGCGTCCTGTTCAATGGCCCCGGACTCCCTTAAATCTGACAGTTGGGGCCTTTTGTCCGGCCGCTCTTCCACCCTTCGGTTCAATTGGGAAAGGGCCATGACCGGAACGTTCAGCTCCTTGGCCATGGCTTTAAGGGAGCTTGAGATCTCCGAGATCTCTTGCTCTCTCCTCTCCCGCCTTTCCCTTCCCCGCATAAGCTGGAGATAATCGATGATAATAAGGCCGAGACCGTGTTCCGCCATGAGACGTCGGGCCTTGGCCCTGAGTTCGAGCACACTGATGGCCGGGGTATCGTCAATAAAAATGGGGGCCTTAGAAAGCCTGTTGGCCGCGTAGGTCAGGCGTTGCCAATCAGCGTCACTTAACTTACCGGTACGGACGGCCTGGGCGTCCACCCGCGCCTCGGCACACAGCATCCTCATGGCCAGCTGTTCTCTTGACATTTCCAGCGAAAATATGGCCACCGGAATGCCTTCTTCCACCGCCGCGTGTTGGGCCACGTTTAAGGCGAAAGAGGTCTTGCCCATGCTGGGCCGCCCGGCCACAATGATCAGGTCTGAATTCTGAAGCCCGGCGGTAAGCCGGTCAAATTCGTAAAAACCCGTAGGGACGCCGGTTACTTCCTGCCGTTTCTGATGAAGGTGCTCAATCTGGAGCACCGCGTCTTTTATTACCTCTTTGATGGGGAAAAAGCTCCGGCGGCTACCCTGGGCCCTGACTTCAAAGATGGCCCGCTCCGCCTCTTCTAAAAGATCATCCACCGGCTCTACGGCTTCGTAACAGCGGCTGGCGATCTCTGTGCTCACTCTTATCAAGCGGCGTAAGATGGATTTTTCCCGCACGATATTGGCATAGTAAGTGACGTTGGCGGCCGTGGGCACAAAATGGGCCAGTTCTGCCAGGTAGGCGGCCCCACCCACCTGTTCCAGAAGCTCCCTCTCTTTTAAGGCCGCGTGCACCGTGACCAGATCAATGGGTTCGTTCCGGTTAAAAAGATCCAGCATGGTGCGAAAAATGGCCGCGTGTGCCTGGCGGTAGAAATCCTCCGGGGTCAGGAGCTCAACTACCTTCAGGATGGCAGCGTTGTCTAAAAAGATGCTACCCAGGACACACTTTTCCGCCTCTATGTCTTGGGGGGGAAGACGATCAAGCTCTATTTCCTGTTTTTTGCGGCGGGGCATAAATCTATTTAACCTTAACTACATCCAAATAAAAAGGCCCCTTTAAAGGGGCCTTTATTTTTAGCTCAAGGGAACCACTTTGACTTTAACGTGGGCGGTAACGTCACCGGAGAGTCGGATGGGCACGATGTATTCACCTAACTTTTTGATGGGTTCATCCAGTAAGACCTGCTTCTTGGTGATCTCAAAGCCTTGCTCTTTCAGGGCGTTGACGATTTCAGTGGCGGAAACCGAGCCGTACAGACGATCTTCTTCGATGACCCTTTGAGGAATGACCAGCTCTATTTCGTTCAATTTTTCCGCCTCAGACATCAATTTCTTGCGCAGACGCTCGGCTTTGGCCAGGATAATCTGCCTTTCGCGCTCTATGGCCTTGAGACTCTTTTTGCTGGCAGGAATGGCCAGCCCCTTGGGAATGAGGTAATTACGGGCGTAGCCGTCTTTTACGGTAACTATATCCCCGGGAGCCCCAAGATTGGGTACGTATTCTCTAAGGATTACTTCCATGATTAACCTCCTTGCCGGGCAAGCTCTTCTTCCTCAATGTCCGCGATAAAGGGGAGCAGGGCCATAATACGGGCCCGTTTGATAGCGGTGGTGAGCTGGCGTTGATGTTTGGCACAGGTCCCTGTCTGGCGCCGGGGAATAATCTTGCCCCGTTCCGTAATAAAGGCCTTTAGAATCTCAGGCTCTTTATAGTCTATCTTGAGGTTGGGGTCCGCACAGAAACGACATATCTTCCGACGCGGATAAAAACGCCGCCTTCTGACTGCACTCTGGGTATCGTTGCTCATAAGCCCTCCTTAAGCTGCCAAAGTCTCGGGTTCGTATTGGTCTTCCAGCTTGACGACGATGAACCTTATTACCCGCTCGTCAATACGGAAATATTGTTCCAATTTGGGGGGAGTTTGGGCAGGGGCGACAAATTCCATAAAGATGTAGTACCCTTGCCTCTTCTTTAAGATAGGGTAGGCCAACCGGCGCAGGCCCCACTCGTCCTTCTTCAGGATTTCGCCACCGTCGTTCTGGATGATTTCCGCAAGCTTTTCTAGGACGCTTTCCCGCTCTTCGACGTGGTCCGGGTGAATAATGAAAAGGGTCTCATACTTACGTAGCTTTTCCGCCATAAAGCCTCCTTTCGGTCGAATTTGGCCCCTTGCGGAGCAAGGAGGTAATTAAAAATAAAATTTGGTGGGCGGTGCTGGATTCGAACCAGCGACTTCCACCGTGTGAGGATGACGCTCTACCACTGAGCTAACCGCCCACCAATCTCTAAATATATAAAACCTTTTTACCTTTGCAAGAGCGTTTTCCGAAGGTTGCGCCAGAGGGATACGTCTGCCGGGGCCAAGGAAATATTGTCTATTTCTTCTGGCTCAAACCAGCCAAGCTCCTGCCCCTCCAGGGCCCGGGGCTCACCCTCCTTTATTTGACAGGAAAAGCAGGTGAGCCTGATGGCAACCTCGGGGTAATCGTAGTCTACCACGGCCACCTCTTCCCCCACCTCTACCAGGATGCCCAATTCTTCCAGGAGTTCGCGCCGCAAGGCCTCCCGGGGCGCCTCTCCTTCTTCCACCTTCCCTCCTGGAAATTCCCAAAGGCCTCCTCTCTTTTTGTGGGCAGGGCGTTTCGCCAACAAAACCTTTCCCTCTTTCTGGAGCAGTCCCGCCACTACCGGATATCTCATTAACCAAACACCCGTTTGAAGATGGTGTCTACGTGGCGCAGATAGTACTTGAGGTCAAAGAGCCTGGCCAACTCTTCTTCAGAGAGATATTTGGTGATCTCCGGGGCCTGGCGGACCACCTCGGGAAAAGACTTCTTTTCATCCTCCCATACCTCCATGGCCCGCCTTTGTACCAGCGCATAAGCTTCCTGGCGGGGAAGCCCTTTTTCGGTGAGCGCCAGGAGGAGGGGCTGGGAGAAAATGAGCCCCCGCAAAAGATTGAGATTCCGTTTCATCCTTTCGGGATAAACTATCAGCTTGTCCAGCATCCGGGTCAATCTCTTGAGCATGAAGTCCGCAAGGGTGGTAGCATCCGGCACGATCACCCTTTCTACCGAGGAGTGACTGATATCCCTTTCGTGCCAGAGGGCGTCGTTTTCCAGGGCCGGCATCAGGTACCCCCGGACCAAACGGGCCAGACCACAAAGGTTTTCTGACAAAATGGGGTTCCTTTTATGGGGCATGGCCGAAGAACCCTTCTGCCCCTTAGCAAAAAACTCCTCTGCCTCCAACACCTCAGTACGCTGGAGGTGACGTATCTCGGTGGCGATCTTTTCCACGGTACCGGCCAGGACCGCAAGCGAGGCCAGGTATTCGGCGTAACGGTCCCGCTGGATCACCTGGTTAGAGACCGGAGCCGGTTTAAGCCCCATCTTTTCGCACACGTAGGCCTCCACCTCCGGCTCGATATGGGCAAAGGTACCCACCGCCCCGGATAGCTTTCCGTAAGAGATGGTTTCCAGCGCCGCCTCCAAACGTCTCTTATTGCGCCGCATCTCTTCGTACCAGAGGGCAAATTTCAGCCCAAAAGTTATGGGCTCGGCGTGGATACCGTGCGTCCTTCCGATCATAACGGTGTCTTTGTGTTCGAGGGCCCGGCGTTTTAAGACTTCGAGGAGCTCGTCTACGTCTTCGATGATTATCTCCATGGCCCTCTTCATGAGCCAGGCCATGGCGGTATCCAGCATATCCGAGGAAGTCATCCCCAGATGGAGATAACGCCCTTCCGGACCGATCAGGCGTTCCAGGTAAGTCAGGAAAGCGATGACATCGTGCCTGGTTTCCCGCTCGATTTCTTCTATGCGGGAAACGTCCTCGGCGGTAAACCCTTTTTCCAAAAAGGGTTCGGTCTTGGCCTTAATGACCTCCAGGGCCTGCCGGGGGACACGGCCAAGCTTGGCCCAGGCCTCGCAGGCCAGGACTTCCACCAGCAACCAGGCCCTCAATTTTTCTTCCGGGCTCCAGAGTCTGGCCATTACCTCACGGGTGTATCTCGGGATCATGTCATACCTCCTGCATTCGGGCTATGCGCCTTAATAAAATAACAGACCGTTTAAGACAAGCGCCTTAACGTCAAAATACACCCTTATGATGGGCGTACCCAGGCGGCCATTTAATGATCTTTTAGCCAAGAAAGGCCGATGCCCCAAAAGCCGCCGGCCAAATTCAGCCAAATATCCTTGAGCTCCCCTACCCTATTGGGCAAAAGCGCCTGAACAAATTCATCCAACACCCCGACGGCAAAAACAAAGACCAGGGCCAGCCAGGAGGGCCAGACAGAAAGCCGGCAGGCCCGCCTGATCAAAATCCCCAAAATGGCGTACTCTATGAAATGTATGCGCTCTCCCGGCAGTTTTAAGAAAAAACTAGCCAAAGAAAGAATTATTACTGAAAGCGCTATGGCCAAAGAGGTTGCAAGCAGAGAACTATTTTTAAAAAAGAAGTAGATACCTGAAAGAAAAAATATACTCAAACCAAGAAAGAGGATTTCTAAACCATTCTTACCAAAATGGCGATATAACCGGCTTAATAAAGTAGGGGTAAACGGAAGGGAAAGATAAATTATCAGGACATATCCCCACACTACCAGCCAATAATTTGATAAAGAGGCCCTTTTTAAAGGGTGAACCATTTAAATTCCCTTAGTTTTTATTATATTTAAGCGCAATTTCTCAAAGTTGACACTAAGGCAAGGCTGTGTTTATTAGTCGCCAGCCTTTACGGAATAAAATCTCGGAGGGCCAAGGATGAAGCGCACTTACCAGCCGAGTCGGATAAAGAGGAAGAGGGTTCACGGTTTTCGGGCCCGGATGAGGACCCGTGCGGGAAGGCGTATTCTGGCTAACAGGAGGCGCAAAGGACGCTGGCGGCTCACGGTTTAGACGAAAAATTTAGACCGGAAGAGCGCCTCAGGCGCCGGAAAGAGTTTGACCGGGTCTACCAACAGGGGAAGCGGCTTTATCTTCCCTATTTAAAAATCCTTTTAGTCCCCAACGAGCTGGGTTATACCCGTTTGGGGCTTAGTGTTTCACGCAAATTTGGCAAAGCTGTCAAAAGAAACCGGGCTAAAAGGATCTTGAGAGAAGTCTTCAGAAGAAATAAAGATATTTTTCCTAAAGGGCACGACGTGGTATTGACGCCGAAGCCGGAATTGTTGTCCAAGACGCAGCCGGAAATAGTGGCGGACCTCAAAAAAATTTTTGAGAGATATGAAAAAGCTCGTACTAAAAGGCATTAGACTTTACCAGGTCTTATTCTCGCCCCTTTTTCCACCGTGCTGTCGTTTCCACCCTACCTGTAGCCAATATGCCAGGGAAGTGATAGCCCGTTTTGGTGTAGGAAAAGGTGGCCTTTTGGCCCTCTGGCGTGTCCTCAGGTGTCATCCTTTAAGCCGCGGAGGTTATGACCCGGTGCCCGAAATTTTCCCCTGGTCTTTCAAAAAGGGGTCGAAGAAAGGAGTGATCTAATGGAGAGAAACCTCATCTTGGCGATAGTCCTTTCCGTGATGGTCATAATTGGTTTCCATTTTTTTATGTCTACCGCGGAGAAGAAAAACACACCCGCGAGCGCTCCTTTGACCAAAACCGAAAAAAAGGGCCCTCCCGGGGAGAAAAGCAAAAAAGAGATAATCCCGGCCCGGGAAATGGCCTACCAGGTAAAAATAAGGCAGGCGGTCGTGGATTCCTCTCTGTTTAAGGCCAAACTTACCGAAGCCGGGGGGCGTTTTACCAGTTTTGCCCTCAAAAAATACCGCCAAACCATAGACCCTGACTCCCCTCCGGTGGAACTCATAAACGCCCCGAAGCTGGGGTTACCTCTGGAAATTTACCCCACCAAGGCCCCGGCCCTGGCCATCGCCCCCTACCGGGCCCAACCCTTAAACCTTGCCCTCAAACACCAAGCCAAGGGAGAACTTACCTTCACCCCTCTCAACAAAAACCCTTTGATCATTAAGAAAATTTATAGTTTTCAGGATGGTTCTTACCTTTTCTCTTTGAGAGTCCAGGTCAAAAACCCTTCTGACAAACCCTTTACCGACCAGATCCTTTTCCGCATGGTCTCAAAGCCGGTGAGCAAACTTGATCGGCGCTATATCTTCCGGGGGCCGGCTTACAGCCACCAGGGCCAGTACGAAGAGGTAAAGTTAAAGAAACCCGGCAGTTTCTTTGAATACACCGGGGAACTTGATTGGATCGGTTACGGAGACCCGTATTTTCTGATGGCGGTGGTGCCTCCGGCCGGAGAAGCCTGGCGGGCCACCTTCCGGAAACTCAACCGCACGGCCGAAGAAGTGATCCTCTGGAGCCCTCTTTTGTCTCTGCCTCCCAAAGGAGAAAAAGAAATCGAGCTAAAGTTATATTTTGGTCCCAAAAGTTTAGAAGTGTTAAAGAAGACGGGTTATCACCTGGCTAACGCCGTCCATTTTGGCTTTTTTGACCCTATCGCCAAACCCCTTCTTTATGCCCTCCAATTTTTGTATCGTTATACCGGCAATTACGGTATAGCCATCATCATCCTGACGGCCCTTATCCGTATCCTCTTCTGGCCGCTCAATCATTTAAGCCACAAAAGCATGCACAAAATGCAGGAACTGCAACCGATAATTCTAAAACTGAAGGAAAAATACGGTGACGACAAGGCCCGTCTCAACCAGGAACTAATGCAATTATACAAAACCTATAAGGTTAACCCTTTCATGGGGTGTCTCCCCATGCTTGTCCAGATACCCGTATTCTTTGCCCTCTACAAAGTCCTCTTAATGGCCATTGAATTGCGTCACGCTCCTTTCTTCGGGTGGATAAAAGACCTTTCCGCCCCGGACCGGCTTTACATCGGCTTTGACATCCCTTATTTACACGGGATCCCGGTGCTCACCATCCTGATGGGTGTTTCCATGTATTACCAACAGAAACTGAGTCCCACTTCCCTGGATCCCACCCAGGAAAAGATGATGCTCATGATGCCGGTCATTTTTACGGTATTATTTATTAACTTTCCTTCAGGCTTGGTTTTATACTGGTTAACCAACAACGTCTTATCTATTGCGCAACAGCTTATGACTAACAAAATGCTTGCACGGAGTAGATAATGAAAGCCGAAGAATTTGAAGGAAAAAACGTGGAACAAGCCATCGAAGCAGCCTGCCGGCATTTCAACGTTTCGGTTGAGGATCTCAAAATCGAAATCATTACCCACGGTTCAACCGGACTTTTTGGGATCGGGGCCAAAAAGGCGCGCATTAGAGCGGCCCTCAAACCAGAAGTGGCCTTAAAAAAGCGCCAAGAAGAGGCTGAAAAGGTCCTCCGGGCCCTCCTGGCTGCTGCCGGCCTCGATATCCTGGCGGAAGGGAGGAGTGAAGACGAAAAGATATTTATAGAACTTAAGGGGCAGGACCGGGAATATCTCTTAGATAAAGGAGGGGCCCCCTTAAACGCCCTCCAGTATCTGGTTAACAAGATCGTGGCGCGCCGGCTGGGGGTAGGGCCCAAAATCGTGATCGACGTCGAGGGGTTCCGCTCGGCGCGGGAAAAACAACTGCGTTCTCTGGCCCGCAAAACAGCCCAACAGGTACGCAAGACCGGCAGGCCGGCTGAACTGCCCCCCATGCCCTCTCAAGAAAGGCGGCTCATTCATTTAACGGTCAAAGAGATCCCCGGCGTGGAAACCAAAAGCAAAGGGCAGGGAGCCAACCGGCGCGTAGTAATTTACCCTAAAAGGCGTTTCAACCGCCGATGAAAACCAAGGACCTGGCTTACGCCGAGGCCACCATCGCCGCCATCGCCACCCCGGTGGGGCCTGGCGCCATCGGCGTAATCAAAGTCTCCGGGAATCTCGCCGAACACATCCTGAAACGAATATTCCAACCCAAAAGAAACATCAAAGAATTCCAGAGCCACCGGCTTTATTACGGGTTTATTAAAGACCCTCGGACCGGAGAACTGATAGACGAAGTACTCGTTACCCTGATGCGTAAACCCCATACGTACACCCGCGAAGACGTACTGGAAATTTACGGCCACAGTGGCTATCTGGTCCTTACCAAGATCCTCGAGCTGGTATTGAGAGAAGGAGCTAGGCCTGCGGAGCCAGGAGAATTCACCCGGAGGGCCTTCTTAAACGGCCGCATCGATCTCTCTCAGGCCGAAGCCCTGCTTGACCTCATCAACGCCCGTTCCGAAGAGGGGCTAAAGCTGGCCCTTACCCAGTTGAAAGGCGCTTTGGCCCAAAAAGTCACCCGGATCAAAGAAACCCTCCTTTCGGCCCTGGCGGTCATTGAAGTAGCGGTGGACTTTCCGGAAGAAGACGTGGAACTCGTCTCCCATTATGACCTTTCCCAGACCCTGGAAAAGGAGGCCCTGGCTCCGGTAACGGAACTCATCAAAAGCTACCAGTCTGGCAAACTCCTGAGGGAAGGGATAGCGGTGGTCATCGCTGGCCGCCCAAACGTGGGTAAATCAAGCCTCCTTAACGCCATCCTCCTCGAAGAAAGGGCCATCGTGACCCCTGTTCCCGGGACCACCCGTGACGTCATCGAGGAAATGGCCACCATTCAGGGCTTGCCGGTACGCCTCATTGATACCGCGGGGCTGCGGGAAGCCGAAGACGTGGTGGAAGAAATCGGGGTCAAACGGGCGAAGGAAAAGATTGCCGAAGCCGACGTGGTAATCTTTCTGGTAGATGGAAGTGCAGAACCCACCCCAGAGGATTTTAGACTCTATCAGGAAATCAGAGATAAACCCCACCTGGTGGTGGTCAATAAAATCGACATCGCCTCACCAGAAACCCTTGAGCTTTGGCGGGAGGCCTTTCCGGAAGAGAAAATCGTCTTCATTTCCGCAAAGACCCGGCAGGGTTTAGAAACCCTGGCCAGACGAATTTTTGAACTGGTCACCGGTGGTCTACCCGGAGAACTACCCAACGTGGCCCCCAATTTACGCCAGAAAATGGCACTTGAGCGCACCAAGGAAGCCCTTGAGAGGGCCATCGAAAACCTCAAAAAACCCCAGTTTTTCCCGGAACTGGTGGCGGTGGATTTGAGAGAGGCCCTTTCTTCACTGGGGGAAATTACTGGGGAGACCACCACTGAAGACCTGCTTGACCGCATCTTTAGCAACTTTTGTATCGGAAAATAACCTTCTCCCCTTTTGGTTTATCCTTAAAAGGGGTATTTTTGCCTTATGCAACGTGTCGCAGCCGCCACCATTGCCGGCTCGGATCCCAGCGGGGGAGCAGGCCTTCAAACCGATTTAAGGGTTTTTACGCTCCTTGGGGTTTACGCCCAGGGGGTAATAACGGCCCTTACCGTCCAAAACTCCTTAGGGGTAAAAGGTTGGCAACCGGTAGAGGGCAAACTGGTAAGGGCCCAAATTGAAGCCCTTTTTGAAGATCTTCCCCCGGCGGCGGTAAAAACCGGCATGTTGGCCAACGCAGAAATCATCTTGGCGGTGGCCGGGGCCCTGGCAGACAAAGACGTCCAGCTGGTGGTGGACCCGGTCATGGTGGCCAAAGGAGGGGCCAGGCTACTTGAAGAAGAAGCCCTAAAGGCCCTCAGAGAAAAACTGCTGCCCCTGGCTACGGTCATAACTCCCAATATCCCGGAAGCAGAGGCTTTAGTGGGTGAGCGCATAGAAGATCCTGAAAAAGTCCTGCCCAAGCTAAAGGCCCTGGGCCCGGAGAAAGTGATTTTAAAAGGGGGGCATCTGGCAGGAGAGGACGCGGTAGATCTCCTTTATGACGGTGAGGATATGGTGGCCCTTAAGGCCCCGCGGGTAAGAGGCCCGGTCGGCCACGGCACAGGTTGCACCTTCTCCGCGGCCTTAACCGCAGGCCTGGCCCAGGGCATTTCTTTCTTTGAAGCCGCCCAAATAGCCAAAAAATTCGTCACCCTTTCCCTTAAGGCGGCCAGCCTTTCCCCGCTGGG
>DROK01000012.1 GCA_011321895.1 Thermodesulfatator atlanticus | reverse complement strand
CTTGGCCTCCTCTCAGCCGGAAGTCCGGCGGACGGAGATCCCCTTTCCCATCGACGACAAGGTGGTAATTTTGGTGGACGACGTGATCTTTACGGGTCGAACCGTGCGGGCGGCCCTGGACGCCCTGATGGATTTTGGCCGTCCCAAAAAGGTAGAACTTGCGGTATTGGTGGACCGGGGGCACCGAGAACTGCCCATTGAACCCACCTACGTGGGGCTCACCATCACCACGCTCCCGAACGAACACGTAACGGTGAGACTTAAGGAAATCAGCGGCAGGGATGAAGTCGTCCTTGAGAGACACTAAGGAGGGTTCAGAGAATAGCTCCTCTTTCGCCCGCCGCTTGGCTACCAAGTGGTTGGGCCGAAAGATCGTCTTTTTCCGCGAGCTGCCCTCCACCCAAGACGAAATCAAAAGGCATATCTTCTCCGAAGAAAGGGGTCTGGTGATATGGGCTGACCGCCAGACCAGGGGCCGGGGGCGGCTGCAACGCCGGTGGTATTCCCCCCGGGGGGCGGGCCTTTACTTTTCTCTCCTGCTCAAGGAACCGCTAAAGAGGCCCCTTGCCCTCTACAGTTTGGCCACCGCGGTGGCCACGGCCAGGGCCTTAGAAGAGGTACTAAAGATCCCCTTCCAGCTCAAATGGCCCAACGACATTCTACTGCGCGGGCGCAAGGTGGGGGGCGTACTGCTTGAGGCCATCCCGCCGGCCCTGATCGTAGGAGTGGGGCTCAACGTCTCTTTCAAGCGGGAAGATTTTCCCCCGGAGATCAGGGACAAGGCCACTTCGATTTACGAAGAGACGGGCCTTATTGTCAGCCGGGCCAGACTGCTCAGGGCCATCCTGGCGGAACTGGAAAAGACGTACGAGGCCCTGCTTACCCAGGGTTTTCAAGCGATAGAGGCTGACTGGCGGGCACGGGACGTCACCGTTGAAAGCCGGGTGGTTTTGCGGCGAGGGGAACATGTCTTTACCGGGTACGCCCTGGGTCCGGCCCCGGACGGGACCCTCCTTTTAAAGACCGCCGACGGTATCATCCGGGTCCATTCCGGCGAGATTCTCATGTGGGCCGTCTCGGGCTGGGAAAAACACCGGGCGGCCTGAGAGGACTTTTCTTACTTGTTTCTCTAAGTTGGCCAGAGTAAACTTCTTTAGAACAATTCCAAGAAAGAAGGGCGGAAATGACGATCAAAGAACAGGCAGAAAAGGGCATAATTACTCCGGAAATTGAGGCCTGCGCCCGGGCCGAGGGGATTGAACCGGAAAGGTTGAGAAAACTGGTAGCCGAAGGGAAGGCGGTGGTGCCAGCCAACCGCAAGTTCAAGCTGAGTAAGCCCTGTGCCATCGGGGCCGGGCTGCGGACCAAGGTAAACGCCAATATCGGGACCTCGCGTGATCTGCCCGACGTAGAGCCTGAACTGGAAAAATTACGGGTGGCCCTGGAAGCCGGGGCTGATACCATCATGGACCTATCCACCGGGGGTCCCCTTGATGAGATCCGTCAGAAGATAAGGCAGAACTGCCCCGTTCCCTTGGGTACGGTGCCCATCTATCAGGCGGCGGTGGAGGCGGTGGAACATCATAAGAAGCCCATCGTAGAAATGACGGTGGACGAAATGTTCCGCGCCGTGGAAAAACACGCCCAGGACGGGGTGGATTTCATGACCATCCACTGCGGGGTTACCCGGACGGTGCTTGAACGCTTCAATTCTACCAAGCGCATTTTAGGGGTGGTTTCGCGGGGTGGTTCCTTTTTGGTGGAATGGATGGTCTATAACCGTAAAGAAAACCCCTTTTACGAGCGTTTTGACGATTTACTGGCCCTGGCCAGGGAATACGAGATTACCCTTTCTCTGGGAGACGGGATTCGGCCAGGTTGTTTGGCAGATGCCACCGACGGCCCGCAGCTTCAGGAATTGATAATCCTTGGGGAACTGACCCTGCGGGCCTGGGAGGCCGGGGTCCAGGTGATGATCGAAGGGCCAGGACACGTCCCGCTGGATCAGGTAGAGGCCAACGTCAAATTGCAGAAGCGTCTCTGCCACGGTGCCCCCTTTTACGTCTTGGGGCCCCTGGTCACCGATATCGCTCCTGGTTACGACCACATTGGTTGCGCCATCGGGGGTGCGGTAGCCGCCGCCGCCGGGGCGGATTTCCTGTGTTACGTAACGCCGGCGGAACATTT
>DROK01000011.1 GCA_011321895.1 Thermodesulfatator atlanticus | reverse complement strand
TCCTGGCTGTGGCCTTTGAAGCCCTGAAATTGCTCTTAAACCACGGAATAACCATCTCCTTCCTGACTAAGGGCCGTATAACTAAAGAATTCTGGGATTTGTTCCGGGATTTTCCCGACCTGGTAAGGCCTCGTTTCGGCCTGGTGAGCCTGTCGTTAACCTATCATGGCCACTTTGAGCCTAATACCGCTTCCCCTTTTTTGCGCCTCAAACAAATGGAAAAAGCCGCCTCCCTGGGGCTTAAACCCGCAGCCAGGGTGGACCCCATCATCCCCTATGTTACCGATAAGGAAGAACAGATCTATAGCCTTTTAAGACACCTCAAAAACGCCGGAGTGGAAGAAGTGGCGACAAGCTACCTGGTCTTACGGCCCAAAGTGGTTCAGCAAATGAAAAGGGAACTACCCCCCGCCCTCTGGGCCCTTATTTTGGCCCCTTACCGCGGTATGCCCTGGGTGCAGGTGATTACCTCTGCCACCACCAAGTTGGTCAACCCTGAACACCGGAAAAAGGGCTACCGTCTGTTTCAGGAAATCGGCCAGGCCTTGGGCCTTAAGGTCAGGGTGTGTGGCTGTAAAAACCCGGACCTTCCCTTTGAAGAGTGTCTTCCCTGGGAAATCAAGGAAAACCCAAAGCCCCAGCAAAAAAGCCTCTTTTTATGAAACCTCTTAAAAATGGGAACGGATCCCAAATAATGTCCGCATCGCCTGAAGACGCTCTTATTAAATAAAAGGATCCGTTCCCATTTTTAAACAAAAATTAGGAACGGATCCCAATATTCGGCCAAATAAAAGGGGCTGGTCATAAGCCGAGTTCTGTCCCTGGCCAAGGCCAGGTGGCGGTCATTCCTCTAGGCGGTTGGTTACCCAACCGCTCTAGCGGCCTACCCGGGAGCATCGGGCGGGCCACCCTCAAGCGCTCCCCTACATGGCCTTTCTCCGGGCGGGGTTTGCCGTGCCTCCCCCTGTTGCCAGGGGGAGCGGTGGGCTCTTACCCCACCTTTTCACCCTTACCCCTGTACCCATAAATTCTAGAAAAGGGTACAGGGGCGGTCTGTTTTCTGTGGCACTTTCCAGGGGTTACCCCCTCCGGGTGTTACCCGGCGCCCTGCCCTGCGGAGCTCGGACTTTCCTCCGGGGCCTAAAACCCCGGCGACCGCCGACCAGCCCCATTAAAAATATAAACCTACTCCTCTTTTTGGCCAGTCTTCTCTTCTTGGGCGGAACTTTCGTCGGGAAGGATATCGGCGTAGGCCTTTTTGAAGAAGATAATACGTTGACAGATGGGGCATTCGTAAATGCGGTCGTCCCGCTGCAGTTCGTTATAAAGCTGGGGGGGAATGTTCATGTGACAGCCGTCACAGACCGCGTTATTTACCGGGACCACCGCCAGGCCATTGCGTCTGCTTTTCACAAACTCATAACGTTTGAGAAGGTTGCCGGGTATCTTGGCGGCGATGGCCTCCCTTTCCGCCCAGATAACCGCCCTTTCCTTGTCTAACTCCGCCTTTTGCGCCTCGTATTTGGCCCGCTCTTCCGCTACTTTTTTCTCCAATTCGGCTATTTCCTGGGCCAGTTTTTCCTTTTCCTGGTTGAGGGCCTCGACCTTTTCCATCATCTGCAGGAGTTCTTCTTCGCGCTGCTTGTTGGCCTTCTTGATTTCTTCGATCTCTTTCAGGAGGGCCTGGTATTCCCGCTGGGCCTTTACCTCCATCAGTCTCGTCTGGCTCTTTTTCAGACGCTGGTATTCCTGTTCCAGTTCTTCTTCGAATTTGCGCCTTTTGAACTGGAGCTCTTCGATCTCGTTTTCAATGGCCTCAAGCTCTTTTTTCTTTTCCTCCAAAGCCTTTTCCGCTTCTTTCAGGGTTTCCGGAAATTCTTCCTTGGCCTTGTCGATGGCCAGTATTTTCAGGTCAATGGCTTGCAATTTGATGAGATTTACCATTTCCTCCCGCACTCTTTCCCTCCTATGCAAACGCCCCTTGAAATGGCGCCTTTTCCTCTAATACACTAACCTCCAGGTAGCAACCCCTTTCTTTGGCCCACGCGCTAAAATAACGAGCCAGTTCCGGGACGATCAAGTATTCTGACTCAAAATGGCCAAAGGTGATCAAAGCCAGACCGGCGGCCTCTGCCTCCCGGGCCTGGTGATACTTGATCTCCGCGGTCAAATAGACATCAGCCCCCTTCTCCAGGGCCTGCCGCCAGAGCTCCCCTCCGGCCCCGGCACAAAGGGCCACCCGGCGCACCAGACGGTGGGGCTCGCCTACCAGATAGACCCCTTTGGTGTTCAATATCTCCCCCATCTTCTGCGCCAAATCCAGCAGGGTATATTCCAAGGGTAATTCCCCAATGCGCCCCAGCCCGAAGCGGGGGTCTTTCCCTTTGACCGGCCAGAAATCGATGGGCACTTCCTCGTAAGGGTGAAGTTCTTCAAGGCCCTTTAATAGTTTCGGTAGGACAAAGGCCGGGGCCAAAAATTCGATCTTACTTTCAGAAACGAGGTTTAGTCTTTCACGCTCCCCCTGGGTGGGGTTGGCCCGGGCCAAGGGATAAAAACTTCCCAGGCCCTCGGTAGTAAAGGTGCAGGCCTTATACTGGCCCCTTACCGCGGCCTCGGTCGCAAGCAAAAATTGCCTTATCCGCTCTTCATATCCCTTGGGCACGTAAACCGAGACCAGAAAGAGCTCACTTCCCGGGCTCGGGACCAGGGCCCCTTCTGTTTCGAGTTTGAGTTTTTGGGCCAGGACTTCCGTCACCCCGTCCCGGGCGGCGTCAAGATTAGTATGCGCACAGACCAGGGCCACATCATGCCGGAGCAACTCCGCCACGGCGTAACCCGGCCAGGCATCCGTAGAAAGTTTTTTAATAGGCTTAAAGAACAAAGGGTGGTGGGTTACGAGACAATCAAAGGCCAGGGCCTGGGATAAGGTTTGGGGGTTAAGATCAAGGCAAACCGCTAATTTCTTGACCTTCTTTTTGGCAGAACCCAGTTGAAGACCAATGTTGTCCCAATCTTCGGCTAAAGGTGGGGGCGCCCAGTTCTCAAGTGCCGCTATAATGTCTCCGACGGTTATGTCCATTTTTGAGCATATAAAAAAGGTGCAAGCTTGAGCTTACACCTGAATGGTGGGCCCACCTGGACTCGAACCAGGGACCTACCGGTTATGAGCCGGTGGCTCTAACCAGCTGAGCTATGGGCCCACATATTGCATCTAAAAATGTAGCCTCACCCTGCTTTTTGTCAACTCTCCTTATCTTATCGCTAAAAAACCGCCTTTCTTTGCTATTTAATGAAACAGCGCAGTTTACGGCTCCGGCTGGGGTGTCGCAGCTTGCGCAAGGCCTTGGCCTCGATCTGGCGGATCCGCTCCCTGGTTACCTTAAACTCCCGCCCCACTTCCTCAAGGGTGTGTTCCCCTCTCTCGCCTATCCCGAAACGCATACGCAGCACCTTTTCTTCCCGCGGAGTAAGGGTAGCCAGCACCCTGCGGGTCTGTTCGATAAGACTCAGGGAGACCGCCACCTGATCCGGGGCCGGCACCCGGGGGTCTTCGATAAAGTCGCCCAGGTGGGAATCTTCGTCCTCCCCGATGGGGGTTTCCAGCGAAATGGGCTCTTTGGCAATTTTGAGTATCTTACGCACCTTCTCTACCGGCAGTTCCATCCGGGCCGCAATCTCTTCCGGCGTGGGTTCCTGGCCGGTTTCCTGGTAGATCTGGAGAGACACCCGGACCAGTTTGTTGATGGTCTCGATCATGTGGACGGGGATCCGGATGGTGCGCGCCTGGTCAGCGATAGCCCGGGTGATGGCTTGCCTGATCCACCAGGTGGCGTAGGTGCTGAACTTATAACCCCGGCGGTAATCAAATTTTTCCACCGCCTTCATGAGCCCGATGTTACCTTCCTGGATGAGGTCCAGGAATTGCAAGCCTCTTCCGGTATATTTCTTGGCGATGGAGACCACCAGACGCAGGTTGGCCTTTATCAGCTCTTCTTTGGCCTGGCGGGCCTTAAAAAGGCCGAGCTCCACCTCTTTGGCCACCGCTTCGAGTTTTTTGGCCGGAAGCCCGCAACGTTCTTCTGCTTCTTTGATGGCCTTTTTGGCCAGGAGGTAACGGGCCCTGAATTCCAAAAACTGGTTAATATTCAAACCCAGCTTGTGGGCGGCCTTTTCAATCTCGCCAAAATGTCCGTTGGTGCGGGAAAAGTAGGCCACCAGCCGGGGCAGGGAGTGGCCGGATTCCCTTTCACAGGCGTCAAGTTCCTTACGGGCGCGGCGGATCTCCTCAAAGGCTTTGAGGACGGGTGCGGTCAGGCGCTCCAGACAACGCTTGTCCAGACGAACCTGAAGGAGTCGTACCAGGACCTCTTCCCTCAGCTTGTTTATCCTTTGCCGGAGCCTTAAACGGGCCTTCTTGTCCTTTAAGGAAGCCACCTCTGCCTCTAAATTCAGCAACTCCCGGGCCAGGCTTCTCAACTCCAAAAGAAGACCCTTTAGCCCCTGGTTGCGCTCCTCCACTTCCTCCTCTTCGTCGGTAAAACAGTCGTCCAGGTCACGCACGATCTCCCTGGCCTTAAGGCGCCCGGCAAAAAATTCTTCACAAATGTTTAGGATTTCGGCCACAGTACCCCGGGCCTTGACCGCGGCGGCCAAGGCCTGGTGTTCCCCCTCTTCGATGACCTTGGCCACTTCTACTTCTTCTTCCCGGGAAAGAAGCCGGGCCTGGCCCATTTCTTTCAGATAGAGTTTTACCGGGTCAGAACGGGAGATTTCTTCGATTACTTCATCGGTCAATTCTTCAAGCTTCTCCTCGGCGACCACCTTTACTTCCAGGTTTTCCACCAGGTCCGCCACCTCTTCCAATTGGGCCGCCAAGGGTTTCATAACGGAAAGATGTTTTACCCGGCGCCCCTCCTCAAAACCCTTAAGGCCGGCCAATTCTTTGGTGAGGTCTCCCATAAACCCCTCCCTCTCAAATTTTTGTTTAACACTGACACCTGAGTTCCTGATATTTCCTAAGGAGACGCAAGGCCTCTTCCTCACGCCCCGAGGCCTCGGCCTCCTTTATCGCCTCAAGTAAGGAGACGAGCTTTTCTTTCTGTTCCTGCCGGGCCAACCAGCGTTTTATCTCCTCCGCCACCCGCTCCGGGGGAAACTCTTCAAAAGGGGGCGGAGAGAGCAAAATTTCGCTAAGGAGGGCCTGAAGTTCCAGATCTTCCAGGGTCAAATCAGCCGGTGTGCACCCGTCTTTGAACCCAGAAAGTATTTCCACCAGGGCCTTGAGCCTGGCGTCCCGAAGATGACGCAAGAGCCCGAGCTTAAGAAAATCAGAGAGATACTCCGGGTAGTGGATCACAAACTCCACCAGGGTGCGCTCGGAGTAAGACCGCGCCTCTTTGGGAGCGCTTCGCCCCACCACAGGTTTAGCCACCCCCTTTAAAGCGGCCCGCAGGGCGCTTTCTGAAACCTTCAGTCGTTCCGCCACCCTTACCAATTGAAGCTCAAGGAGCATCTGGTCTTTTAAGGCCTCAAAAGCGGGTTTGAGCTCTTTGAAAAGGGCCAACTTCCCCTCCGGGGTGGCCGGGTAACGCTGAGAGAGCAGATCAAGCATGAAATCAAAGATGTCTTTGGCCTGTTCGCGTAAGGCGTAAAAAGAACCTGCCCCGGCCTGACAAACGAAGCTGTCCGGATCCTCCCCTTCAGGCAGGACCACCACCTTGGGAAAGAGGTTGGCGTTCAAAAAGACCGGGGCTGCCCGCAAAGCCGCCTTAAGCCCCGCCTCGTCGGCGTCGAAGACCAAATACCACTCCGCGGCCAGGCCCCGCAAAAGGCGCACCTGTTGAGGGGTGAGCGCGGTCCCCAGGGTGGCGACCACCTCTTTGACCCCTTTGTCGTAGAGGGAAAGCAGATCGAAATAGCCCTCCACCACGAAGCCAAAACCCGCTGCCCGAATCGCCCCTTTGGTCTGCGCTAAGCCGTAAAGGATGGAGCCTTTATGGTAAACAGGGGTCTCGGGGGTGTTCAGGTATTTGGGCTCCCCGTCACCCAGAATACGCCCCCCGAACCCCGCCACCCGGTGGTTGCTGTCAAAGATGGGGAACATCAAACGGTTCCGGAAACGGTCATAAAAAGAGCCATCTTCCCGCGGCACCAGCAGGCCGGCTTCCGCTGCCAGGGCAAGGTCTGCCCCGGCCAGGCGTAAATGGGAGGTCAGGCTATCAAAAGAGGTAGGGGCAAAGCCCAGGCCGAAAAGCCTGGCCGTCTTTTCTGAAAGCCCCCGGCTGGCCAGATAGGCCCGCGCCTCCTCTCCGGCTTTGGCCCCCCACAAAAGGTGCTCGTAAAAGCGTTTGGCCTTTTCGTTAAGCTCAAAGAGCGCCGTGCGCCTTTCGGAAGAGGGCTCAATTTTTTCCAACGAGAGGGGGATGCCGAAACGCCTGGCGAGCTCCTGTACCGCCTCACCAAAGGTGAGATTGTGAAACTTCATGTAAAAGGCGATCACATCTCCCCCGGCCCCGCAACCAAAACAGTGAAAGATCTGCCTTTCTTCGCTCACCACGAAAGAGGGTTTGCGGTCTTCGTGAAAGGGACAGAGACCGATGTAGTTACGCCCGCTCCGTCTAAGGTTTACGTGTTCCGCGACAACGTCTACGATATTGGCGGTTTCTTTTATCTGCCGGGCCGCTTCTTTAAGCCCCACCCCGCCCCCCTTTGGCGGCAAGTTCGACCACGGTTACCGCCTCTCCCCCTTCCAGAGGGCTTCCCGGACGCAAAGAAGCTACCTGCACGTGCCCTTTTAAATATTCCCGGATAGCCTTTAAGAGACGCCCGGTCCCCAGACCGTGGATGATGGTAAGCCTGGCCTTACCTGCCAGGAAGGCCCGGTCTAAGACCTTATCCAATTCTCGCAGGGCTTCCTCCACGGTGTAGCCGATTAAATTGACCGCCTCCGGGGCCTCTTTCTCCGCCACCACCTTGAAGCCTTCAGACCGGGGCGGTCTGGGACCTTCTTCTGGTAATACTATAAGATCTTTTGCATCCACTTCTACCCGGAAGGGGCCAAGCTGGACCTCCGCCACCTGCCCCTTAAGGCGCAAAATACGGCCTTCCTGCCCGAGCCCCTTCAGCTTGACCCGGGCCCCGGGGCGCAAAGGCCCTTCCTCCTGGGCAGGAGAAGGGGAAAACTCCTTTACCCTTTCTTTTAAAAAGGAACCAAAGGCCAACCTGGCCTTCTTTTCCTTGAGCCTTTTTTCTTCCAGGGTACGCAAGAATTCCTCAAAACGCTTCTCAAGGAGAGCAAGCCGCTTTTCAAATTCCCGCTCTAAGGCCCTTTTGCGGGCGGAAAACTCCTCTTTAAGGGCCTGCTTTTCCCTCAGGTAGAGTTCTTTCTGGGCGGAAAGCTCCTCCCTTTCCCGGGCCAGGGCTTCCCTTTCCTGTTTCAGGGCTTCAAGCTCTCTTTTCAGGGCGGCCAGCACTTCGGCAAAATGCTCTTCCCCGCGCCCAAGATAGCGCTTGGCCCGGGCCACGAGATGGGCAGGAAGACCCAGGTTCTCCGCCAGCCGAAGCCCGAGCGATAGCCCTGAAAGGCCATAAAGGAGCTTATAATTTGGTCTTCCCGTCTCTTCGTCAAAGGAAACGGCCAGGGGTAAAACCCAGTCTCTGGTCAGGGAAAAGACCTTTAAGGCCTCGTAATGGGTGGTGGCCAGGACCCGGGCCCCTCTCTCATAGAGCTCCTCGATAACCGCCATGGCCAAGGCGGCCCCTTCCTCCGGCGCCGTCCCCCGGCCGATTTCGTCCAGGAGAAAAAGGACGCCGGGGCCGGCGAGCTCAATGGCCTCTTTGAGCCGCTTGACGTGGGCCGAAAAGGTACTTTCATGGGCCACAAGATCCTGCTCGTCCCCGAGATCAACAAATATTTCTTTAAACACCGGAAGCTCGCTCTCCGGGGCCGCGGGGATGGGCAGGGCACACTGGGCCATCACCAGGAGCAGACCCAGGGTCTTAAGGGCCACGGTCTTACCCCCCATGTTAGGCCCGCTAAGGATGGCCACGGGTTTTTCGGCAGGAAAAAGAAAATCGTTCCGGACCACCGCCCGGCCAGAGAGCAAAAGCAGGGGGTGTGCCGCCTCTTTGAGTTTGATCTCACCTGCTGGTTTGAGCTTGGGAAGACTCCCCCCTAATTTGGCCCCAAAACTTGCCTTGGCCTGTAAGACGTCAAGTTCTGCCAGTATCTCTTCCAGGAGATAAAGCTCGGGGACAAAGCGGGCGATCTCTTCGGAAAGCTCTTTAAGCAGCCTTTCTATTTCGCGTCTTTCAGCCTGCCTTAAGGCTTCAAGCTCGTTTTCTATGGTTACGATCTCAAGAGGCTCAATAAAAACCGTGGCCCCGCTGGCGGAAACGTCATGGAGGATACCAGGCACCTTTCCCCTGGCCTCTGCTTTTACGGGAAAAACGTAGCGCTCCCGCCTCTTGGTGATAATTTCTTCCTGCAAAAGCCCGGCCCGGGCGTATTGCTTTAATAAGTCTTCAAGCCTTTGCCGCAGGCGCTCTTCAAGCCGTTTTCTCTTCTGACGCAAAGAGACCAGGAGGTCTGAGGCCTCAGGGCGCAGGCCACGGTCATCAAGATAATGCTCAAGGGTGCGGAAAAGCTCCGTAAGCGACGGCAAGGAGGAGACCAGGGCCTTAAGCCTTACGAGGTCTTTAAGGGGGCGTAAAAAGGCCTTTAATTCCCGGGCCGTAATCAGATAGCGCCTGACCAGAAGGACCTCGGCCACCCCCAAAACGCCCCCCTTTTCCGCCCGCTTGAGTACCGGGGCCAGCGCCGCTAATTCCGGGATAGGGGGGCGGCCCGCCTGGGCCAAAACCCGGGTCATTTCGTAAACTTTGGCTGCTTCTTCTTCAAGAAGGGAAAAATCCGTCTCGGGAACCAGCTCTTTTAAGCGAAATTTGCCTTGTTCAGTCCGGGCTTCGGCAACAAGATGGGCTTTGATTTGGGGAAATTCGAGTTTTTCGAGGCTGTAGGTTTTCATGCCTTGAAAGGCAAAAATAAAGCCCGGTCCCCTTGCGGGAGACCGGGCCTAAAAACTCCCTAATACTCTCTTTGTTTCATGCGCTTAAGGCGCTTAAGCAGGCGCTTACGGGCGGCCATCAACTTTTTCTTGCGCCGGACACTGGGTTTCTCGTAGTATTCTCTCTTTTTGATTTCGGAGAGGATGCCCGCCTTTTCACAGGCCTTCTTGAAGCGCTTCAGCGCCTGCTCAAAGGGCTCATCCTCGCGTACGATTACCCCTGCCAAAAAAACTCCCTCCCTCCATTTTTAGTAGTTACGACGCAAAGCATAATAACACCCTTGGTGTGGGTGTCAACAAAAAGGGATCAAAAAATGAAGCTCTGTTCATTATTGATTCTCAAAATCACTTGATACCAAAAGCCCTTCCAGATGATGATAAACGTCATCAGGAAATTTGACCAGGCGCCCTTCTTTATTTATGGGGGCGTGCACGGTAAAACCATAAACGATGGGCTTTTCTTCCCGGTAGATGACGTAGTCAAAACGTACTTTAAAGCGGTGAAGGGCAACTATTTTGGCCTCAATTTCCAGGACGTCGTCATAACGGGCCGGGCTCCGGTAACGCACGTAAGACTCCACCACCGGCAGTATCAGGCCCTTTTCCCTTTCGATCTGGCGGTAAGTAAGGCCGTTTTGGCGCAAAAGTTCTGTCCGGCCGATCTCAAAAAGCCGCAGGTAATGGGCGTAATAGACCACCCCGCCGCAATCGGTATCACCATAAATGACCCGATAGGGGACCTTCACCACCTTGTCCATTCCACCCTAAACCCTAACTTGAAAGCCGGCCCAAGCCAAGCAGTTTGCTCCCCGGCATTTTTGGCTCACAAACCTGGCCTTTTTGTGTTTAAATCTTGGCCAAAAATTTAAGGACTTAAAGGAGAGGGGATGCCCAAACTTCCGCGGAGAAACCCCAGGGCCATGGCCCTTAAGGTCCTCATTCGCTGGGAAGTCAAAAAACCTTTGCTCGACGAAGTACTTACCGAAGTCCTTGACAAGAGCGTGCTGCCAGACCCGCGGGACCAGGGCCTGGTAGCAGAACTGATAAACGGGGTCGTGCGCCACCTGGCCTATATCGATTACCTGCTGGGACGGATCAGCGAAAAACCTCTGGAAAAATTAGACCCTGAAGTACGCAACGCTTTGCGCCTGGGGGCCTACCAGCTCCTTTTTACCAGGATACCCGTCCAGGCCGCCGTGGCCGAAACCGTAAAAATTCTCAAGAAAAAGCGGCGCGGGCAGTGGATCGTCAATTACGTGAACGCCGTATTGAGGGAGCTCGCCCGCCAAAAGGACCAGATCCCCCTTCCCCCCAAAGAGATGGACCTCATCGGCTATCTTGCGGTGCGTTATTCCTACCCGCGCTGGCTGGTGGAACGGTGGGTTAACCGTTTTGGGCCAGAAGAAGCCGAAGCCCTTTTAAAAGCGGGGAACGAAAGGCCGGTCCTGGTGGTAAGGGTAAATACCCTGCGCGTCACCAGGGACCAGCTTCTCCTTTACCTGAAGGCCGAAATCCCCGAAGCCGCCCCCTGCCGGTACAGCCCCGACGGCATTGTGCTTCGTGGTTTTCAGGGCCGCATCACCAACCTTAAGGCCTTTAAAGTGGGGTGGCTCCAGGTCCAGGACGAGGCCAGCCAGCTGGTAAGCTACCTGGTAGCCCCGCGACCAGGGGAGCGGATCCTTGACGCCTGCGCCGGGGTGGGGGGTAAGACCACCCACCTGGCCCAGTTGATGCGCAATACCGGGCGCATTTACGCCATGGACGTCCTTTCCTGGCGGCTCAAGCGGCTGGAAGAAAACGCCAGGCGGCTCGGGGTGACCAACGTGGAAATAATTACCGGTGACGCCACCAAGGCCATAGAAAAACTCGGGGGCCAGTTTTTCGACCGCATCCTGGTGGACGCCCCCTGCACCGGAACCGGGGTCATCCGCCGGCACCCGGATATCAAGTGGGCCAGGACCCCGGAAGACCTGGTCCGGGTACCGGAAAAACAGTTAAGCCTGCTTGATTCCCTGGCCCCCCTGGTAAAAAGGGGAGGCTCGCTGGTTTACGCCACCTGCAGCCTTGAGCCGGAGGAAAACGAAGAAGTGGTGGCCAGATTTCTGGAAAAAAACCCGGATTTTCAGCTAGAGGACGCCAGAAATGTTCTGCCGGCCGCGGCCAGAGAACTCGTAGACGAAGAGGGCTTTCTCCGCACCTACCCGCACCGCCACGACCTTGACGGCTTCTTCGCCGCCCGCCTGAAAAAGAAATAGCCCCCCGAGACCGATTCCCCTGTCGTGAGCAAACTACGACAGGGATAGCATTGATCGAGAGGTTGACGCATACACGCAATGATAAATAACGGTGTCGACCCCTTGATGACCTCTTAATATTAACGCCTGTGAAAACAAATAAAAAGGGGAGGGT
>DROK01000010.1 GCA_011321895.1 Thermodesulfatator atlanticus | reverse complement strand
GTCCAGGCGCCGGTGCTTTCTCAGTTTGCCTATCTGGTGGCCCTGTTACTCTTTCTGGTCTTTGACCTGCACCATTTATTCTTACTGGGGCTGGGAGAGAGCTTTAGACTCCTTCCCCTGGGCACGCTGGTGCTGAAGCGCTCCCTTTTTGAATTCCTGTCCTTGAAAGGGGCGGTGCTTTTCAGCTTGGGGCTTAAGGTAATGGCCCCGGCCCTGGTCATATTGCTCTTGATCCAGTTTGCCTTGGGGATCGTTAGCCGCTTTGTGCCCCAGATAAACGTGATGATCGTCAGTTTTCCTCTGACCATCGCGGTGGGGCTCTTCTTTTTCGGGCTAACACTCGAACTTTTGGGCGAGATTCTGGCCCCGGCTTACGGTCGGGCGGTGGGGCTTATGCCCTTTATCATGAAATTCTTCAGGGGTTAAGCGTGGCGGAAGAGACCCTTCAGGAAAAGACAGAAGAGCCTACGCCCAGGCGACGCGAAGAGGCGCGCAAGCGTGGTCAGGTGGCCAAGAGCCGGGAGGTGGCGGCGGTGGCCGTGCTCTCGGGAAGCCTTCTTTCCCTGGTGATGGGAGGCAGCTACATGCTGGGGCAGCTCTTCAGCCTCTGGCGGGTATTTCTTGGTTTTCCCGAAAGAGGCCTTGACCAGCGTTCCGCCCAGGGCCTCTTAGAGCTGGCGGTCAAACTGGGGCTTAAGGCCCTTTTGCCCCTCTGGGCCATCTTGCTCCCCGTGGCCTTCCTTTCTTTCTATCTCCAGACGGGTGGGCTTGCGGCCTGGGAGACGCTGGTACCCAAAGCCGAAAGGATAGACCCTATCAAAGGGTTTAAGCGGCTCTTTTCCCTGCCCTCCCTGGTAGAACTCCTCAAGTCCGTCCTGAAACTCCTCTTGATTTCCTACGTGGCCTATCTGGTGGTGGACTCCGAGAAAGAAAGGGTCCTTTTACTGGCCCGGGCCGAGGTGCCGGAACTGGGGCGGGTACTATTCGTGCTGGCCCGCAACCTGTTTTTCAAGACCCTTCTGGCATTAGCGGTGCTCGCCATCCTCGACTTCCTTTTCCAGCGCTGGGAAACGGAAAGACAGCTGCGCATGACCAAAGAGGAGCTCAAGGAAGAACTCAAGCAGACCGAGGGAGACCCCTGGGTCAAAAGCAAAATTCGCCAGATTCAACGGGCCATGGCCCAGAAGCGGATGATGGCCGAGGTACCCAAGGCGGACGTGGTTATCACCAACCCCGTCCATTACGCGGTGGCGCTCAAATACGAGCTAAAGGAGATGCCGGCTCCCCAGGTCCTGGCCAAGGGAAAGGGGCACCTTGCTCAGCGGATAAAAGAGATCGCCGAGGAGGCCGGTGTCCCGGTGGTGGAGAATCCTCCCCTGGCCCAGGCCCTTTACCGGGACGTGGAGGTGGGAGGCTTTATCCCTCAGGAACTTTACCAGGCGGTGGCCGAGGTATTGGCTTACGTTTATCGCCTCAAGGGAAAGGTTAACTGATGGCTGAAAAGACCTTGACTTTACCCAGAAACGTGGCCCTAGACCCGACCAATTTGGTGGTAGCCGCCGGGGTGGTG
Organism: Thermodesulfatator atlanticus; assembly: GCA_011321895.1. Taxonomy (GTDB): domain Bacteria; phylum Desulfobacterota; class Thermodesulfobacteria; order Thermodesulfobacteriales; family Thermodesulfatatoraceae; genus Thermodesulfatator; species Thermodesulfatator atlanticus_A. The sequence continues at coordinate 2,333 of DROK01000010.1, read as the reverse complement.
GGCATCTTGACCATTATGGTCTTTCCTCTGCCCCGCTACCTCATGGACTTCCTTATTTCTCTCAGTTTCAGTGTGGCCTTACTGATCCTTCTGATGTCCATGTATATCAGGAAACCCCTTGATTTTACGGCCTTTCCCGCCCTTTTGCTGGTTACCACCCTTTTTCGTCTCTCTTTAAACGTGGCTTCCACCAGGCTCATCCTGCTTCACGGCCACGAGGGGCCTTCGGCGGCGGGCCATGTGATCAAGAGTTTTGGGCAGTTTGTGGTGGGGGGCAATTATGTCGTAGGGGCCATTGTCTTTGCCATTTTGGTGATCATAAACTTCGTGGTCATCACCAAGGGTGCCGGACGGATCGCGGAGGTGGCGGCGCGTTTCACCCTGGACGCCATGCCCGGCAAACAGATGGCCATTGACGCCGATTTAAACGCCGGCCTCATCGACGAAACCGAGGCCAAACGGCGCCGGGAAGAGATCGCCAAAGAGGCGGAGTTTTACGGGGCCATGGACGGGGCGAGCAAGTTCGTGCGCGGTGAAGCCATCGCCGGCCTCATCATTATGGCCATCAACGTCATCGGCGGTCTCATCATCGGTTCGGTCCAGAAGGGTCTTTCTTTGACCCAAGCGGCTGAAAGCTACACCCTGCTCACCATTGGCGACGGGCTGGTCTCCCAGATCCCCGCCCTTATCGTCTCTACTTCTGCGGGTATTATTATCAGCCGCGCGGCGGCGGAAGCCAGTATGGGTCAAGATTTTGCCCGCCAGTTCGCCACCCGTCCGGAGGCCCTGGCCCTGGCCGCCGCCATCGTGTTCTTCTTCGGCCTCCTGCCCGGCCTGCCCACGGTCCCCTTTACCGTTTTGGCCCTCTTCTTTGTGGGGCTGGCCTACGTGGCCTATCGCACCAGGAAAGAGCTTGAGGAAAAGACCGAAGAAAAAGAGACTGTTCCTCCGGAGGAGACCAGGGCCCCGGACGTGGTCGAGGACCTGCTGGTGGTGGACATCCTCGAGCTGGAAGTGGGCTACGCCCTGATCCCGCTGGTGGACGAGGCCCAGGGGGGCGATCTGCTGGAGCGGATCCGTACCATGAGGCGCCAGTTCGCCCAGGAGATGGGGCTCATCGTACCCCCTCTTCACGTGCGGGATAATTTGCAACTCAAACCCGGGGAATACGTGATCCTGATCAAAGGGGTGGAGGTGGCCCGGGCGGAACTCATGCCAGGGCACCTGCTCGCCATGGATCCCGGGGACGTTAAGCAAAAGCTTGAAGGCATTCCCACTACCGAGCCCGCCTTTGGTTTGCCGGCCCTCTGGATCCCGGAAGAAAAGAAAGAAGAGGCGGAGCTTGCCGGCTACACGGTGGTGGATCTTTCCACCGTCATCATCACCCACCTGGCGGAAGTCATAAAAAATAACGCCGAAGAGCTTCTGGGGCGTCAGGAAGTCCAGAGACTCTTGGACGCCCTGGCCAAACATTACCCCAAGGCGGTGGAAGAATGCCTTAACACCGTAAATTTAGGGGTGGTCCAGAAAGTCTTGCACAACCTGGTACGGGAAAGGGTCTCCATAAGGGATCTCCTTACCATCGTTGAGACCATCGCTGACTACGGCCAGCAAATAAAGGACCCGGACCTCCTTACGGAGTATGTGCGGCAGCGTCTGGCCCGGGCCATCGTAAAACCCTATCTGGCGGCAGACGGGCGTCTCCACGCCGTGGCCATCGGGGAAGATATCGAAGAAGCGATAAGGCGGGCCTTACAGCGGACCGACCAGGGAGTCTTCCTGACCCTTGACCCCAAGGTAGGCAGTCGCATAGTGGCGGCCTGCAGCCAGGCGGCAGAACGACTGGCTGCCCGCGGGTTTGATCCCGTCTTTCTTTCCGGGCCGGTTTCCCGGCGTCACCTCCGGCGCTTGATAGAGCGTTCTTTGCCTCAGGCGGCAGTCATTTCCCAGGCGGAGATCCCGGCCCAGGTTCAGGTCGAAATCCATGAAACGGTGAGGCTGGCCTGATGAAAGTGCAAAAATTCCGTGCCCGCACATCGATGGAGGCGTTGGCCAAGGTAAAAGAGGCCCTCGGGGAGGAAGCGGTGATCCTTTCCACCCGGAGGGTCAAAGAAGGCGGTAAGTGGCTCTATGAAATGACCGCGGCGGTGGATTTTGACCCCCCTGAGCCCAGTCTCCCTCCCCGCCGGGAAGGGTTTTCCCTGGTGTTGCGAGAACTTGAGGAGCTGAAAGCGTTGCTCAAGGGGCTGGAAGCCAGCATGGCGCCCCGATCCAGCTTTTTTGAGCTTTTGGTGCATCAGGGGGTGCCTCCCTTGGTCCTTAAAAATTTCAGC
>DROK01000009.1 GCA_011321895.1 Thermodesulfatator atlanticus | reverse complement strand
CTTACGGATTGGAACGGCTTGGTCATCGCAGGCCTGGCCCATGCAGGAAGATTACTCAACGGGCCAGATTTTGTATCCCTGGCCGAAGAAGCCTTTGCGTATTTAGAGCAAAAAGCCCTCTGGCGGGGGCGCCTTCTCCACCTCCCCGAAACGAACCTGAAAGGACTCCTTGAAGACTACGTATATTTTACCTGGGCGGCCCGGGAACTCTGGGAGGCTACCGAAGCCGGAAAATATCTCAAGCTCTTTTACACTTTGTTAGATGAAACCGAAAAACTTTTCAGCTCGGGAGAGCACCTTTACCACCAGGTGGGGAAAGACCAAATGCCTTTTCTCATCCCTTTTTACCCGGTTTTTGAGGGAGCACTTCCCAGCCCCAATGGTCTGCTCGCTTTACTCTTTAAACAGGCGGGTAAAGATGAGGCTTCGGAGAGGATAATTTCCGCCGTAGGAGGCTACCTCCTTGAAGATCCTTTTAGTTTTCCCTCCTTTATGATGGTCTTTGTTTAATTTTTGATGATTTATTAATGGGTCATCAGATAGTCGACATCGTAGGATTCGTTCCAATCTTCTGGAGGTCGCTTCGGATCCCTCTACGCATTTCAAAGCGTAGAGAGATTAACAAAGGGAAATGATCACCTTCAACTTTTGAATCCTTCGCGTATCAGAACAGATTAAGATTTGGTAGCTACCACGGTGGTTTTATCCACCCCGGTATTGCCTGTTTTGGGGTCAAAGGCGTACACAATAAATTCGTAATCACCAGGATTTTCAAGAAAAATTTCTGCCTCAAAACAATTTCTTTTCCCACAAAATACCAAGGGTAAAATTTCCTGTATCTCCCCGTCTTTCTTGAGATAAGCTGCTACTTCGTAGGCTTCAGGCGGCCAAAAGGTCTTCATATCGACCGGGCATCCGCACATAGGCGTAACACTGGCCGCCAGCCTTATTTTGGTAGGCACCGTTACAAAAGTATGGGCAGTTGGTTCCGTCACACGAACCACCAATCCTGGAAAATCGACGACGATTCCGTCACCTTCAATATGTTTTCCCGGCACCACCCAGGTAGTAACGGAAGCCTTAGCCATGGCCTGGGGTTGGCCATAGGGGGCAAATATAACTATTTCAATAAGCTTAGGTTCCTCAAGATCAAGCTTAGCCACATAACAGGCGGTATTTTCATCAGCTAGTCGCTCTCCCCGGACCCAAGGGGTGCTCATAATACGTTTGGTATCACCGGTAGAACCCCTAATCATACCTTGAGAAAGAATCGCTCCACTTAAGGCATCCTTTACGATAACCAGGGCTCCACCCATAGAAGTACCGATAAATTTAGCGTCTTCAGCCTTGGCCCTGATTACGATTCTGGTTTCCATAAAAACCTCCAAAATTTAAAGTAAAGGTGGTTTTTCAAGCATTCGGAGAGGAAGTTCGATTATGGCTACGGTGCCGCCGTCTTTGTCCCTTAAAAGATAAAAATTGCCGTTATGCGCACTTGCTACTTTTGAGACCAAATAAAGCCCCAGGCCCAAATGTCCGGGTTTTTGGGTATAAAAAGGCAACGTAGCCAATTTAAGTTGTTCTTCGTCCATACCTGGCCCCGAGTCTTTTACGACGATGGCACAAGTGTCATAACAAAGTCTGGTCTCAACCAAAATGATTTTTTCGGAACTTTCTTCTAACACCTCGGCGGCGTTTTTTAACAATTCCCAAAGTGCTTTTTCCAGCAAATTAGGATCAGCTAAGATATCGGGAATCTCGTTATCTAAAACAACTTTAATATCTATATCTGGAAAGCGATTTCTGAATTTTTGCACTACACTAAGGACCAAGTTGTTTAATGAAATCAGTTTAAACCTTGGCTTTAAAGGTTCTACAATTTTAGACAAATGATACATAAATTTTTCTAATCTTTTAGCTTCTTCAGCGATAGTGGTTGCATACTTTCTTATATCTTGAGGATCAAGATCGTCCTTTTGGCACAATATTCTGGCCAAACCACCAATAACCATCAGAGGATTTCTCAACTCATGGGCAAAATGACTTATTAAATCCATATAGAGCTGTTTCATTTCCATCTGTTGAAGCCTGAGTTCACAGGCTTCTCTTTCTCTAAGTAAAGTTATGATTTCCCAAAAAACCCAGGCGGTTTGGTGATCTAATATGTTTACCTTTTTAGGTCTTATTTTCCAGAGTTTCTCTAAAACTTCGTCTTTTCCGGTTAACTCAATAATTAAATTCAAGTCAGGAAAACGTTTAATTAATTCTACAAAATCATTGGTGATATAGAGCCCTTTTTTGGCTGCCAACTTGAGACCTGGTGCTTCCGGATTTATATCTGCTACTCCCAGTATTTCTAATCTGGCGTGACGCGGTTGATATTCTTCCAGCAGGAGCAGGAGGTCGCGACACCCTTTGCCCCCGCCCACGATTACCGCTTTAATAACAGGTAAAGAACTGTTACGTTGCATTCTACTTTTTGGTTTAGCACAGGAGCTCATGAAACACCAAGGATCCAAAATATTGGTTTTAGGGGGCATCAAGAGTGGAAAAAGTCGCTTCGCCTTAGCATTGGGCGAAAAATTCCCGCCTCCTCGCGTGTTTATGGCTACCGCCGAGCCCTTTAACGAAGAAATGGCCCGCAAGATCGAAGCTCACCGCCGGGAGCGAGGCCCGGGGTGGCAAACCGTGGAAAGTCCTGTCGATTTGCCTCAGAAATTAAAATCTTTATCTTCAGTGGGAGTTTGCCTTATTGATTGTCTGACCGTCTGGTTGGGCAATCTCATTTATTATCAAAAAAATGTTGACGAGTATTTCCTGGAATTTAGCAAAGCCCTCGAAAAAACTTCTTTTCCTGTAATAATGGTCTCAAACGAAGTAGGATTAAGTCCCGTCTCGGCTGACCATCAAACACGGTTTTTCGTAGAGAAACTGGGAGTTTTAAACCAGGAAATCGCCCGTCATTGCGACCAGATCTACCTGCTGATAGCAGGAAAAACTTTAAAACTCGTTTAGTTCCCGCTCGCTATTTTATTAATGGGAGCATTTTTTAGCCGAGATGCTTTATCGACTTGTTGTCATTAAAAACCCTCATCAGTCATCGTGACCCCCTGACACGTTTTAAATGTGTCAGGGGGGATGGCGATCTCCAGAGATTGCTTCCCCCTCGACACTTCAAAAAATGTGTCGAGGAGTCGCAATGACTGAAGGGCTGATGCAGGCATGTAACGTAATAAAACGTAATAAAAATGTCGACTGTTTGATGACCCCATTAATATAAGGAGGGCTTGCTTGGCCGAATAACAGACAGGCGGCAGGGGAGTTCCCTGCCGCCTGAGTCTTTTAAACGTTTTCCCAGGTACGTTCTTTGGGGGCCTGTTGCATCAGAAGATAAAGGTCTTTTTCCTGCCCCACCCAATATACGTTGGGGCCAATATTTACTTCCTTGGTGATCATCCTTTTGGCTTTTTTAACCAAGCGGGAAACCTCCGAGTTGGGATCCGAAAGATCCCCGAAAATCCTGGCCCGGGCCAGACAAGTCTTAACGCAGGCTGGTTCCTCACCTCTGGTAACCCGCTCGAAACAAAAAGTACATTTGTCGGCCTTGGGCTCGTCAAGCTCTTCATTGAGATAACGGGCCCCGTAAGGGCAAGCCTCTACACAGGCCCCACAGCCGATACATCTTTCCTTGTCAATCAAGACCACCCCGGTGAAAGGATGTTTGTAGGTAGCCCTGATAAAAATGGCTGTTTTCTTGCCAGTTTTGGGGTCTTTAAATTCTCTCTTTTCCGGGTCAACCGGGCAAACGGTGGTGCATACCGGGGTATCACAGTGGTTACAGAGCCCCGGATAGAAGGTAAAGGCCATACCGTGAGGCGTGCGGGCGGGCCCCAGTCTTTTTACCCAATTGCGTCGATATCCCTCTCCTACCGGGACCTTCCATTCGGCCCGGCAAGCAATAGCACAGGCATGACACCCCACACAACGGTCAAGATCTATTACCATCGCCCATTGAGACATTTTTATCCCTCCTTATTAAACCCTTTTGCGGATTTCAAAACGTGGAAGCTCTTTGGGAACAGGCCGGAGTTCCGGAATACTCAATACCTTTCCGTCTTTTATAAAGCGCACAAAATTGTTCCGGTGACTCGAAGCCCCCATAAAAGGATCTTGTTCATAGTGGGTCACGAGAAAGGTGTCGCTCACCCCGTGACCATAAGCGGTTTTTAGCATGGGGGAGCGGCTACCAAAGCCGTGGGGGAGATAAACGGCATCCGGCCTAATACCCGGGGTGACAAAGACTTTAACCGGCCGTTCGGAACGATAACCATCCTGATTTTCAAGGATGACCTCATCTCCGGTTTTGAGCCCCAGACGTTTGGCTACCTCGTCGTTTACCCAGAGGTGGTTTTCCGGCCATTCAAAATGCAGCCAGACATTGTTCATCGTCTTAGCAAAGGTGTGCACCGGGACACGTCCGTAAAGCAAACGAGCATAACCTTTGGGTGGTGCTGGCGCAAAGTCTGGTTCAGGAAGGGGTGGCAGATCTTCGTCCGCAAAAGCCTCAACGTAAAATTCAAATTTACCCGAATCTGTATCAAAGGAGAGTTCTTCTCTGGAACGGTAAGGTTTGGCAGGATAGGTAAAAAGACCCGTCTTTTTCAATTCTTTTAAAGAATGCCCGGAGGGCTTCAACTGGGCCTCAAGCCAATCTTCTACTCTTTCATAACGGGGTTTAAGGCCCAAACGTCTGG
>DROK01000008.1 GCA_011321895.1 Thermodesulfatator atlanticus | reverse complement strand
TCATCAACGGGGAGATCTCTCTTGCCCAACAGTTGGGCCTTTGTATCCGGCGGGTGGTAATAGACCCCGGGCACGGGGGTAAGGACCCGGGTTGCCGGCGGCGAAATCTTAAGGAAAAGGATATCGTCCTTAAAGTGGCCAAGCGTCTGGCCGAAAAACTGAGGGCCAAACTGGGCTGCCAGGTGATCCTCACCAGGAGCAGGGACGTTTTTATTCCCCTTGAGCAACGCACCGCCATCGCCAACATGAAAAGGGCGGATCTCTTTATCTCCATCCACGTGAACAGTTCCCCCAAACGCAGCGCTTACGGGATCGAAACCTATTACCTCAATTTTGCCAGTGACGAGGAGGCCATGCGGGTGGCGGCGGTGGAAAACGCCGCCTCGACCCATTCGTTAAGTGAATTACAGAACCTCCTGAAAGGCATCCTCCTCAACACCAAACTTGAAGAATCACGTCGTCTGGCCGAGGCGGTCCAAAAAAACCTGGTGAAAACCCTGCGCCGTCGTTACCGCCGGGTGAAGGACCGGGGCGTGCGCACCGCTCCCTTTGTGGTGCTTATCGGGACACGGATGCCGGCGGTTCTGGTGGAGATCGGCTTTTTGAGTCACCCGGTAGAGGCCAAGCGTCTTATCAGCCCGCGGTATCAGGACCAGGTAGCCGAAGGGATCGCCCGGGGTATCGTCGCTTACGTCAAGGAGATGAAGCTGGCGGCCTACTGAAAGGAATATTCCTTAAGCAGCGCCACCATCTTTTCTATTTCTTTCTCCAGTTCCGGTGTGATCAGGAATTCCACCTGGTCCGGGAAGCCGCACTCTGCCAGGGCCTCTTTAGGGATTTCGTAGAGGTAAGGGTCTTCGTCGGCGTAGCGCAAAAGGTGACAAATATAATCAGCCACAGCCACCGTGGTGATGACCCGCCGCATACGCAGGCTCAAGTTTTTCAGACGGTCGAAATGGCCGAAATGATGATAGCTTACGGCTTGCATAATTTCTTTGGGCAGACGCCAGACGTAACAGAGCACCCCTCCGATTAAGGCGTGGTTAAAGCCGGTCTGATTTTCCTCCCGCAAGAGTGGGGGTGTGTCTTCTTCCATTTCGTGGGCCAGAAAGGAGCCCTCGTCTTCCAGTTTGAAGAAAGGCAGGAAGAATTTTCCTATGTCATGCATAAGGCCGGCGGTAAGCACCAGGCCGGGGTGTTCTTCCTGTCTTTTAGCGAGTTCCCCTGCCGCCACGGAAACCGCCGCGGAATGGAGCCAGATCTTGCGGATTTCTTCTTTAGAAAGGGGAGAATAGCGGTTTACCGCGTGTTCCAGGACCAGTTGAAAAAGGAGGTTGCGCACCTGGTTGAAGCCCAAGAGTAGAATGGCCCGGTGGATAGAATTGACCTTTTTGCCGGAGGCCGGGCGAAAATAGGCGGAATTGACCACCGCGAGCAACCTGGCGGAAACCACCGGATCTGAAGAGGCCAGGGCCGCTACCTCCTTGGAATCCACAAAGGGGTCGCGCAGCATTTCGGAAAGGCGCATGGCCGCCCCGGAAGGAAGGGGGACCTTTTTGAGCTCCTGGTACAGAAATTCCTTCTGAGTTTCGTTCAGGTTGCGGGTGGTCTTGATGGCAGAGGAGGCCAGACAGTAACGGGGAAGTTCTTTTCGCTTGAGCAGGAGCTGCTGGTAATAGAGTTTGTTGGCCTGGACAAAGGGCGGAAGGGAGGCAATTTTTTTGGCCTTTTTCCGGGTAGGTGGCGTAAGTCCTTTAGACGGGGCCTTATTACCGCCCCGGCTCAACCATATCAGGGCCAAAACCGCCAAAAATATCGCAAAAAGGGCCAGAGGATACATGGGGATTTTTCATCTTATCGGCCCGGTCAGGGAATTAATAAACTGGCAGAAGTTTGGGCTTTCTCCTCTTGTCACCTGGAAAATTTTTGGCTAGCTTCCGCAGATATGAAGGCCTTGCTCGTGATAGACATGATAAACGATTTTCTGGACCCCAAGGGCGCCCTTTTTTGCGGGGCCGAGGTGCGCCAAATTATTCCACCCTTACAGGAAAAACTGAAAGAATTTAGGGAAAAGAAACTCCCCGTTATTTATCTTTGTGATCAACACGACCCTGAGGACCAGGAATTTGCGGCCTTTGTCCCCCACGCCATCAAAGGTACCTGGGGGGCGGAGGTGATCCCTGAGCTTACCCCGCAGGAAGGGGAAGACATCGTCCCCAAGACCCGCTTCAGCGGTTTCTTCCGTACCCCTCTTGAGGAAATCCTGCGGAAAAAAGGGGTTACCACGGTCTGTTTGACAGGGGTCTGTACCAGCATCTGCGTAATGGATACTGCCGCTGACGCCTTCTTTCGCGATTTCAAGATTGAGGTCTTCAAGGATTGTGTGGGTGACTTTGACCCGGAGATGCACGAATTTGCCCTTAAGAGGATGGCGCGTATCTACCAGGCCAAGATCCTGTAAGCCCGGTTCCTATGAGCGAGCTTTTGGTTAAAAGCCCCCTTTTTACCGATCTTTATGAACTCACCATGGCCGCGGTTTATTTCGAACGGGAGATGTTCGCCCCGGCCACTTTTTCCTTTTTTATCCGCCGTTACCCGGAAAATTGGCGCTTTTTTGTGGCCTGTGGCCTGGAAGAGGTGCTCTCCTTCCTGGAGAACTTCCGTTTTCAAGAAGACGAGCTGGCCTACCTGGAGGGTCTGGGTCTTTTTAAACCGGAATTTCTGGATTTTTTGGAAAAGTTGCGTTTTTCCGGGGAGGTCTTCGCCGTTCCTGAAGGCACCATCGTTTTTGCCGGGGAGCCGCTCCTTGAAATCACCGCCCCCATCATAGAGGCCCAGCTCATCGAAACCTTTGTCATAAACGCCCTGTGTTTTGGCACCCTCATCGCCAGCAAGGCCGTCCGTAGCGTTCTGGCAGCCCAGGGCCGGACTGTGGTGGATTTTTCCGCCAGACGCACCCAGGGGATAGAAGCGGCTTTAAAAGTGGCGCGCCTTTCTTATCTGGTCGGGTTTGCCGCCACCAGCAATACGCTGGCAGGAAAGCTTTACGGCATTCCCGTCACCGGGACCATGGCCCATTCCTTTATTCAGAGTTTCCCTTCGGAAAAGGAGGCCTTCTTTGCCTTTGCCGAGGTTTTTCCGGATAACACCGTCCTCCTGCTGGATACCTACGATACTCTGGCCGCGGCGCAAAAGGCGGTAGAGATCGCCAAAAGACTGGAGAGCCGGGGTAAACGGTTAAAGGGCGTCCGCCTGGACAGCGGCGACCTGGTTTCTCTGGCCAAGGAAGTGCGCCGCATCCTGGATGAAAACGGCCTCTCTTACGTGAAGATTTTCGTAAGCGGGGGCCTTGACGAATATAAGATCGCCGATCTTCTGGCCCGAGGAGCCCCTATCGACGCCTTCGGGGTGGGGACAAAGATGGGGGTCTCGGCAGACGCCCCTTATCTCGACGCCGCCTACAAGCTGGTGGCCTATGACGGCCAACCGGTGACCAAATTGTCTACCGGCAAAAAGGTCCTGGCCGGGGCCAAGCAGGTCTTTCGCTTTGAAGAAGATGGCCGCTGGCAAAAAGACTTGATAACTCTCCGGGAAGAGACATTAAAAGAGGCAAAGCCCCTCCTTCAAAAGCAGATGTCTTCTGGTCGCAGAACTTCCTCTCCCAAAAGCCTTGACGAAATACGGGCCGCTTTTAAAGAGGAGTTGGCCAAGTTGCCCCCTGAGCTCAAAAGCGTAAGACCCAAGCCAGCGGCTTTTTATCCGGTTGAGCTTAGCCAGAGGCTCCTTTCCCTCCAGCAGAGGCTTGAAGAAGAAATAAAGCAAAGAGAACTGGCTGCTTGAAAGTCTTTAGGGTTTACGGCCAAAAAGTGCCTTCCTATGACTATCTGTCTGTGATGGAGGCCGTCTTTGCCCTGCTTAACACCCTTTCTTTGCGGCTTTTTCCCGGCATGCGTGTTCTGGTTAAGCCCAACCTGGTTACCTTCCGGCAGGCCCATCTTTCCTGCACCAACGTAAACGTGGTCATAGCGGTTTGCGCTTATCTCAAGGCCAAAGGGGCCCACCCGATAGTGGGCGATTCCCCGGCCTTTGGTTCTCTTAAGCAGGTGGCAAAAAGTTGTGGCCTGGCTCCGCGCCTGCAGGAACTGGGGGTCCCTCTGGTCCCCTTTCGGGAAAAGGTAAAGGTAAGGCTTCCCTGTGGCGT
>DROK01000007.1 GCA_011321895.1 Thermodesulfatator atlanticus | reverse complement strand
GTGCCCTGGACTTTGGCGGCTATTTGGGCCGGGAGAAGATTCAGGCTCACCACCGCCCCGGAGCGGGCGTACCTTCTGCCGCGGGGAAGCCTGTTGGGCCAGTAACTCCCGAGTTCGTCGAGAACTTCAAGCCACTTCTCCCCCCACCAGGTTTGGGCAAAAGATTTTCTCTTTCTGGGCATAGCGTCTGTTGGGTCTTGGGCTTTTTATCAGGAGATTAAAGCACACGAACTAAAATTTGAAAGTTTAAGCAGAGATTTTGGGGACCCTTTCTTCTTTCGCACAGGGGGCGTGGCGACCCCAGATCGTCACGCCGCTCTACACATTTAAAGTGTAGAGCAGCGGCTCACGACAGGGATTGCTTCCCCTGTCGTGATTATTTAACCACGACAGGGGTCGCAATGACTGAGGGGCGGATTAAATAAGGATTCTTTTCGTGAGAAGTCCCTCCCGGATACAAAATCTTAGGGTGTAAAACCGAGGTTCATTACCTTGTGCCAGGTTTTTACGAAATCTTCGATGAATTTTTCGGCTTCGCTTGCGTAAACTTCCGCTACTGCCCTAAGCTCTGAGTGGTGTCCAAAGAGTAAATCCACCCGGGTGGCAGTCCATTTTACTTCGCCCGTATAGCGGTCGTAACCTTCAAAAAGGGTTTCTTTCTCATCTACCGGACGCCAGGCGTATTTCATGTCCAGCAAATTGACGAAGAAGTCGTTTGATAATGCCCCGGGAGAGTCGGTCAATACCCCGTGGGGTGATTGGTCCCAGTTAATAGCTAACACCCGCAAACCTCCCAATAAGGCGGTCATTTCAGGTACAGTCAGGGAAAGGAGTTGGGCTTTATCGACCAGCAAGATTTCTGGCTCTAAAGGTGTCCCTTCTTTCCAGTAGTTTCTAAAACCGTCTGCCAGAGGTTCCATGTAAGCCCAGCTGGCTGAGTCCATTTGTTCCGGTAAAGCATCCACCCGTCCCGGGACAAAAGGCACGTTTATTTCAAAACCTGCCTCACGGGCCGCTTTTTCCAGGGCAGCGTTGCCGCCTAACACTATGAGGTCGGCTAAAGAAATTCTCTTAGCCCCGGTCTGGGCCTGGTTAAAATCTTGCTGGATTTTTTCTAGGACCTCCAGGACCTTTTTAAGGAGAGGAGGGTTGTTTACCGGCCACTGGTTTAAAGGGGCCAGCCGGAGGCGGGCGCCGTTGGTCCCACCTCGAAAATCACTGTTTCTGAAGGTAGCCGCAGACGCCCAGGCGACGAAGACCAGTTCGGAAACAGAAAGGCCGCTTTGGAGGATTTTTTCTTTTAAAAGCTTGACGTCGTCTTCGTCAACCAGCTCAAAATCTCTGGCGGGCAGGGGATCCTGCCAGGGAAAGACCTCTTCAGGGACCTCGGGGCCCAAATATCTGTCTCGTGGGCCAAGGTCCCGGTGGGTGAGTTTAAACCAGGCGCGGGCAAAAGCCTTTTCGAATTCTTCTGGGTCTTCCAGGAAACGACGGGCTATCTTTTCATAAATAGGGTCGTAACGGAGGGCGAGGTCTGTGGTCAACATGAAGGGTTTATGTTTTTTATTAGGGTCATAGGCGTCAGGGATGATCTCCGGGGCGTCTTTGGCCACCCATTGCTTTTTACCTGCCGGGCTCTTAGTTAGTTCCCATTCATATTTAAAGAGGTTGTGCAAAAAGTTTATGCCAAAACGGGTGGGGGTGACCGTCCACGCCCCTTCAAAGCCGCTGGTAAAGGTGTCTGGGCCTTTTCCCGTTCCATAGTGGAATTTCCAGCCAAGTCCCTGTTCTTCAAGCCCTGCTTCTTCTGGCTCAGGCCCCAGGTATTTTTCCTCGGCTGCTCCGTGACATTTTCCAAAAGAATGTCCCCCGGCGATGAGGGCTACTGTTTCTTCGTCGTTCATTCCCATCCGGGCAAATACCGCCCGAATTTCTTTGGCGGCGGCTAAAGGGTCGGGATTGCCGTCTGGTCCTTCCGGATTCACGTAAATCAACCCCATCTGGGAAGCGGCCAGAGAATCTTTTCCTCTTCTCTGGTCTTCTTCGGCCTCAAGCCAGGTACTTTCTTTCCCCCAATAAGTGATTTCATCGTGCTCCCAACTGTCTTCCCTTCCCCCGGCAAAACCAAGGAGCTTTACCCCCATGCTTTCTAAGGCGACGTTGCCGGCCAGAATTAAAAGATCAGCCCAAGAGAGTCGGCGTCCGTATTTCTTTTTTATAGGCCATAAGAGGCGCATAGCCTTATCGAGATTAATGTTGTCAGGCCAGCTATTTCTGGGAGCAAGGCGCATGTAAGCGCCCACAGCTCCGCCCCGGCCGTCAAAAAGCCGGTAAGAGCCAGCGCTGTGCCAGGCCAGACGGACAAAGAGTCCTCCGTAATGCCCAAAATCAGCCGGCCACCACTCTTGAGAATCCGTCATAAGGGCACGTAGGTCCTGTTTTACGGCCTCTAAATCGAGCTTTTGGAACTCCTCTCTGTAGCCGTAATCCGGGCCGTACGGATTGGAAGTGGCCGGGCTCCAGCGCAAGGGGTTCAGGTTTACCCGGTAGGTCCACCAGCTTTCCTTTCTCCT
>DROK01000006.1 GCA_011321895.1 Thermodesulfatator atlanticus | reverse complement strand
GGGAACTCTACCACTCCTTCCAGCTGGAAAAAACAGGCTAAAAGATTTTCTATTAAGGGTCATCGTTCAATGACTTTTTAGTCACTGCGAGCCCCGGTCGCGGGACATATCACGACCAGGGCGTGGCAATCTCGCGATGACTGGAAAGACAGACGGGGCGGGGCCCTCCCTCGCGATGACAGGAAGGATGGACGGGAAGGCTGGATCCATCCTTGTGATGACAGAAGGGCCGTTATTGCTAGGAGCTTTTGAGCTGGCTTGAGACTATTTCGGGTGCCTTTTCGATTATCTGAGGAATGGCCTCGGTTTTGGGGCCGCCTCCCTGGGCCATGTCAGGGCGCCCGCCTCCTCTACCTTCCGCCAAAGAGGCCAGGGCCGCCACGATCTTTCCGGCGTGCACCCTGGAAGTCAAGTCTTTGGTTACCATGGCCAGGAGCTGGACCTTTCCGTTGGTCGGAGAGGCCAGGATAACCACCCCGGACCCCAGCCGATCACGCAAAAAATCACCCATTTCTCGAAGGGTCTTGGCGTCCTGAGCCTCTACCTGGGCGGCCAGGACTTTGATTCCGTCAATTTCTTTCACCTGGGAAAGAAGGCCTTCAAGCCCCCCTCTGGCCAGCTGCCTTCTTAGGGCCTCGATTTCCTGTTGGGCTTCTCTCAATTGCTTAAGGAGGGTGTCAAGCCGTTTGGGAAGCTCTTTGGGGGCCACCTTGAGTTTAGCGGCCAGTTGGGCCCGTTCCTCTTCCAGTGCGTGGACGAATTTTACCGCCGGCTCCCCGGCTACGGCTTCAATCCTCCTTATCCCGGCTGAGACGCTGCTTTCGGCTATAATTTTAAAGTAGCCGATGTCCCCGGTGCGGTGGACGTGGGTGCCCCCGCAGAGTTCCATAGAGAAATTACCAATCCTTATGACCCTTACTTTCTCCCCGTATTTCTCTCCGAAAAGGGCCATGGCTCCTTGGTCTACCGCTTCTTTGTAACTCATAAGCTTTACTTCCACCGGGAGGTTGTCCCGTATACGGGCGTTAATGAGGTCCTCCAGGGCAAAGATCTCTTCCATGGTAAGGGGTTCAAAATGGGTGAAGTCAAAGCGCAGTCTATCCGGGGCCACCAGAGAGCCTGCCTGGTGCACGTGGTCTCCTAGAAGACGCCTTAAGGCGGCGTGTAAGAGATGGGTGGCGGTGTGGTGTCTGGCGATCGCCGCCCTGCGGGAAGAGAAGACGGAAAGTTTCACCCGGTCACCCTTGCGCAGGACCCCTTCTTTGACCTTCAATTTGTGGACGAATAGTTCTCCCAGCCGGTAAGTATCCACCACTTCGGCCTGGCCGCCAGGGGCGAGGACCAGCCCGGTATCTCCTACCTGCCCCCCGGCTTCCCCGTAAAAGGGGGTCTTGGAAAAGACCGCTTCCCCCTCTTCTCCTGAAGACAAAGCCTGGACTTCTTCCTGACCTCTGGCTAGGGCCAGCACCTCGGCCTCCGCCTCGGTGGTCTCATAACCGACGAATTCTTTCCCCAGGCCTTTTTCCAGCAGGGAGAGAAAGACCTTCGGGGCCTTGGCCAGCTCCCCTCGCCAGGCCTTGCGGCTCCTTTCCCGCTGTTTGGCCATTTCTCTTTCAAAACCTGCCATGTCCAGGCTAAAGCCCCGCTCAAGGGCCACGTCCCGCACGATGTCGTAGGGGAACCCGTAAGTGTCATAAAGTTTAAAGATAAATTCTCCGGGGATGACCTTTTCCCCCTTTTGGGCGAGCTTTTTGAGCTCCTCTTCCAGGAGGGCGAGGCCCCTTTCCAGGGTTTCCCGAAATTTTTCCTCTTCTAAGACGAGGATTTTCTCGATGGTCTGGGCGGCCCTGATCAGCTCAGGATAAGTCTCCCCCATCTCTTCCACCACCACGTGGGCGGTCTCATAAAGGAACGGCCTTTCCAAGCCGAGACTGCGGCCGAAGCGGACGGCCCTTCGAATGATACGGCGCAAAACGTAGCCCCGCCCCTCATTTGAAGGGAGAACGCCGTCGGCGATGAGAAAGGCGGCTGCCCGGGAATGATCGGCGATGACCCGGAAGGCCACGTCGTTTTTCTGGTCCTGGCCGTAGTGCAGACCGGTAAGGGCCGAGATCTTGGCCATCAGGCCGGCGAAAAGATCCGAGTCAAAATTGGTCTTGACGCCCTGAAGGGTGGCGGTGATACGTTCAAGCCCCATGCCGGTGTCAATACAGGGGCGGGGCAGCGGGCTAAGACGCCCCTCTTCGTCCCGTTCGTACTGCATAAAGACCAGGTTCCAGAGTTCCAGGTAGCGGTCACAGTCACAGCCCACCCGGCAGTCCGGCCGCCCGCACCCCACTTCCGGGCCCTGGTCAAAGATGATCTCAGAGCAGGGCCCGCAGGGGCCGGTATCTCCCATGGCCCAGAAGTTATCCGCTTCTCCCAACCGTACGATCCTTTCGGCCGGCAGACCAGCGATCTTTTGCCAGAGGGCAAAGGCTTCGTCGTCGTCCTTATAAACGGTGACGTAAAGGCGTTCTACCGGAAGCTCAAGCTCTTTGGTCAAAAATTCCCAGGCGTAAGCGATGGCCTCTTCTTTGAAATAATCTCCAAAAGAAAAGTTGCCCAGCATCTCAAAAAACGTATGGTGCCGGGCGGTATAGCCCACGTTTTCAAGGTCGTTGTGTTTACCCCCGGCCCTTACGCATTTCTGACAAGAGGCCGCGCGCTTATAAGGCCTTTCTTCCTGACCCAGAAAGACCTTTTTGAACTGCACCATCCCGGCGTTGGTAAAAAGGAGGGTAGGGTCGTCGGCAGGTACCAGCGAAGAACTGGGCACGATCGTATGCCCTTTACGGGCAAAATAGTCCAGAAACAACTGGCGGATTTCTTTCCCTTTCAGATAACGCACGCCGGCCTCCTTACCCTTTTTGCTTGAGAATAAACCGAAATTCGCCTCCTGAGAACTGCTCTTGAAACTAAAATTTTAATTAACTAACATAGCTTATAAATTTAAAGTCATTAGGAGTTAGTATGAAAAAACACAAGTTAAAGGGTTCCGGGCAGGCTGCCCGTCAGGTGCTGGCAGAAAAACTGGAACTCTTGGCCGCCGCCTTGAGGGAGGGGCGCTTTTCCTTTGAAGGGGAAAGCTGGCCCGTAGATAAGGACGTTTTGGAATACCACTGGGAACTGAAGATCAAAGAAGGCAAACTCAAATTTGCCCTTACTTTGGCCCTTGACCAGGAGGTCCGTCCTCAATCCGCTCCTGAATCCAAGGCTTCCAAAAAACAGATCAAAAAGGCCATGGGCGCAAGCTTTAAGGCCATTTTGCGTAAATTAAAGCAGGAAGAATTGCCCTTTTTGGCCGACGTAGAGGAATTACTTCAGGCCTTTAAAGATTACGAACCCTTTGTCGAAAACAGCTGGAGAAGGCCGTGGCTCCTCTGTGCCGAAAAGGTTCTTGAATTACACGAAGCGGTAAAAGGGGGTGATATAGCCCGGGCAAAGGAGATTTCTTCAGCCATTCTGGCTTACGAGAAGGATTGTCACCGAAAATACAAGTAATACGTAACCTTTTTGTTACAAAATTAACGACCCTTTAACTTTTTCTCACGGTATAAAAAAAGCGTTAAAAAAGCAAGGAGGTTGGCGGATGAAGGACTGGTCCAAGTATTTGTCCCTGATCGTGTTTCTTTTGGCATTAGTCTGGGCTGGAAGGGGCCTGGCTTATACGCTCCAGGTGGACAAGCCCTTTAAGGTAAACGTTAATTTCCGCGAAGAAGTACGTTCCGAAAGCTGGTGGACTTTTGATAAGCCGGGCATTGACGATTCTTACACCTTTGTTTCCAGCAAGATGCGTTTTGGTCTGGGGGTAAACACCAAACTGGTGGACGGTTTTGTCCAGTTCCACTGGACCCAGTTCTTTAATCTTCCTGACGACGCCGGTTTTGGTACGGGTGATCTTTATTACAAAACTAATAAAGGGCCCGGCCTCTGGTCTGATCCCGACAGCAGTGTGGGTTACGGGGCCATCTCTCAGGCCTGGATTAGGCTTAAGTGCCCGCAGGTTGAAGGGCTTAGCCTGCGCGGTGGCCGTTTCGTTTATAACTCTGGCCTGGAAGCCCTGCCCAAAAACCCCACCCTTAAATGGCTGCGCAAACTGAGGATCTCTCAGCGTTTGATCGGTGGCTTTGAATGGTCCCGGGTAGGGCGTTCCTTTGACGGGCTTCAGCTCGTTTACGACCAACCCCTTTACAACGTCACCGTGACCGCGGTGCACCCTACCCCTGGTGGTTTCTATCTCCGCCGGGACGACCCCACTTATAACGGCTACGACGTACACGACGTAGACATCCTGGCGGTCTCTGCCACCCTGAAGGATTCTTATATTGAGGGCCTGGACGCCCAGGTCTTCTATTACTACTACAACGACGACCGGGGTCTGGCTGAGGATCCTGAGATTCACAACGTTGGGGCCCATTTCCTTTATA
This sequence comes from Thermodesulfatator atlanticus, assembly GCA_011321895.1. GTDB lineage: Bacteria > Desulfobacterota > Thermodesulfobacteria > Thermodesulfobacteriales > Thermodesulfatatoraceae > Thermodesulfatator > Thermodesulfatator atlanticus_A. The sequence continues at coordinate 357 of DROK01000006.1, read as the reverse complement.
CGGCCGAGGCGGGTCCTGGTGCCTTTGACTTCCTCTTCTGGGGTGTCTATCAGTGGGGAACCTATGAGGGGCTTGATCACGACGCATACGGCATCGCGGTTGAGGCCGGTTATAAGTTCAAAGATCTTCCCTGGCAGCCCTGGTTCCGGGTGGGCTACTGGTACGGCTCCGGTGACGACGACCCCAACGACAACGACCATGAGACCTTCTTCATGATGATTCCCACCCTGCGTATTTACGCCTTCACTCCCTTCTACAACCTGATGAATACCCAGTACGTCTTCGGCCAGGTCATCCTTAAGCCCCATAAGAAAGTCCTGGTCAGAAGTGACCTTCACTACCTCCAGCTCACCGAAG
>DROK01000005.1 GCA_011321895.1 Thermodesulfatator atlanticus | reverse complement strand
GGCAAAATAATCTCTGCTCTCTTATTAGGAGTTGGATTTCTCATGGTTGCATTTACACGAAAAAAACAGGGACTTCATGACATAATGGCCAGATGCCTGGTAGTTAACAAGTAGGTCTAATAAATATAATGAGTGTATTTTAACCCCAATTTAGAATGTCGACTATTTGACGATCCCTATTAATATCTCAAAGGAACACTTTTACACCAATTTACTTAACGAGTTTGTCTAAGATCGCTAAATATAAAATCGTGAAAGAAAATGAAGTTATACTAATTACCATATTTTTATTTCTTTTGACAAGCATAGTATGCCTTCTTTTCCCTAAAAAGATTCAAGAACGTATTATAAACACGCAAATACATAAAAGAGGCTTAGGAAAATTTAATCCATTCAGAAATTGGATAGAAACGCGCCAATATATTATATCATTACGAATTATTGGTTTACTAGTCTTCCTGATAACATTTTCCCTAGGATTATACATGGTAATATCATCGACTAAATGATAATACGGATTAAAAATAGCTTAAAAAGCCAACAAAAAACTTTATTAAGTATACTCTAAAACGTTAACCAAAATCAGTAGCAAGCCAGAATTTTAAAAAGACAGACGTTCTCCGGTTTCGGGATGGAAGAGGTGAACCTCTTCTAACCGGAGAGCTACTTCGAGTTCCTCACCGGGAGAGGCGGGAAAATCTGCCGCCACCAAGGCCCGGAGCTCGTAAGGACCTAAGGCCAGAAAAAGGATTTTCTGCGGGCCCCAAGATTCCACCCACAACACCCGGGCCTTTAGCTTAAAGCCCTCCCCTCCTGGCCTCAGGCTTTCCGGCCGCACGCCAAGTTCAACCGGCCCTTCGTAATCAAAGCCTACGGGGATTTTCACTATCTGATCCTCCGAGAAAAAAGTCCTGTCTTTTATTCGGCCTCTAAGGATATTGATGCGGGGGACTCCCACAAATTCGGCCACCCTGCGGTGTGTGGGATAACGATAAACCTCTTCCGGTGGCCCCACCTGAAAGATCCGCCCGTGAAACATCACCGCCACCAGATCCGCCATGGTCAGGGCCTCGATCTGATCGTGAGTCACATAGATCACCGTGGCTCCAAGGTCCTGAAAGAGGCGTTTTAATTCGCTACGGGTCTCCTCCCGGATCTGGGCGTCAAGGTTACTCAGAGGCTCGTCCAGGAGAAAAACTTCCGGGTCCCGCACCAGGGCCCGCGCCAGGGCCGTCCGCTGCTGCTGACCACCGGAAAGCTCCCGGGGATAACGGTCAAAAAGCCCTTCTAACCCGAGCATCCGGGCCACTTTAAGAACGCGCTTCTGGATCTCTGCTCTGGAATATCCCCGGAGTTTGAGCCCGATGGCTATATTCTGGTAGACGGTAAAATGGGGATAAAGGGCATAATTCTGAAAGACCATGGCCACGTTCCGCCGGGCCGGAGGCAGAGGGTCTACTCGCCGGCCGGCAATCCATATTTCTCCCTGATCCGGCCTTTCAAGCCCTGCTACCACCCGCAAAAGGGTGCTTTTTCCACAGCCTGAGGGTCCGAGTACCGCCAGAAACTGGCCTTTCGGGAGTTCAAGATTGACGTTATCCAGGGCCACTACCTGCCCGGAAAGATAGGTCTTGGTAAGGTTAAGGAGCCGGACCTGCACCATGGCTACCCCTTCAAGGCCCCGGCGGTAAGGCCCTCAAGTATCGAAGACTGGAAAAGGGCTACGAGCAGGATCACCGGGAGGGTGGTGAGGGTTACCGCGGCGTTTATTTCGCCCCATGGGATTTCGTAAGCCGAGGTTCCGCTCAGCAAAGCGATGCCCACGGGTACGGTATAGTGACTTTGATCCTGAAGTAAAGTCAGGGCCAGGAGAAATTCGTTCCAGCAAAAGATGAAGATCAGGATGCCGGCCACCGCAAGCCCCGTCCGACTCAGGGGAAGGAGGAGGCGGAAGAGGATCCCCAGCCGGCTAAAGCCGTCCAAAAGGGCGGCCTCATCGAGCTCCCGGGGCACTTTGCTAAAACTAGCGTAAAGGAGCCAGACCCCAAAAGGGAGATTCAAGACGGTATAACTCAGGATCAGGCCCAGGAGATGATTCACCAGCCCCAGGGCCTTTATGGCCATAAAGACGGGAATTACCAAAAGCGTGGGCGGTATGATGGACGCTATTAGCAACCAGCGCTGAAGAGCAAGGGCCCGGCTCACCGGAAAATAGCGCAGGCGAAAGGCAAGAAGACTTGAAAGGAGGAGGGAAAGCAGGGTACCCCCGCCTGAGACAATGAGGCTGTTTATAAGATAGCGCGCAAAGGGCCTTTTCTCCCAGATACGGTAAAAATTTTCAAACGAAATAGGCCAAGGAAAATACTCTAGCGGCAGGGAAAAGACCTTTGACGAGGGTTTTAAGGCGGTGACCACCGTCCAGTAAAAGGGAAAGAGGCAACAGGTGCAGGCGATAAGGCCCAAGAGGAGAAAAAGGATCTTCTTCATGGTCTTCTTTCATACTCCAGGGTAGTCAAACGCACGATGAGAAGGCTTATACCCATTAAAAAGAAGACAAAAAGCACGGTCAAAAACAGGGCGTAACCCACTTCATCGTACCTAAAGGCCAGGTCGTAAAGATAAAGCCCCAGGGTGCGGGTACTGTCTGCGGGACCACCTCTGGTAAGCACCCAGATAAGGTCAAAAATCCCCAAGGCCTGGAGCAGTCGAAAGATAAGGGCCACCCGGATGAAAGGGAGGAGAAGCGGCAAAGTGAGGTAAAAGAGACGCTTCACCGGCCCGGCACCGTCCACCTCAAGGCTTTCTTTAAGCTCCCTGGGGATGGAATAAAGCCCGGCCAGGAGGATGATGACCACGAAGGGGGTGGTCTTCCAGACATCGGCCAGGATAGCCGACCACATGGCCCCTTCGGGGCTTGCCAGCCAGTCCACCGGGTGAGAGATAAGCCCTACCTTCAATAAAAGGTCGTTTATCACCCCGAAGGGGTTGTTAAGCATCCACTGCCAAGACATGGCCATAACCGCAGTGGGCAAGGCCCAGGGGAGAAGCACCGCTAGCCTGACCCACCAGCGCCCGGGAAAGGGGGTGGCCAGAAGAAGGGCGAGCAAAAGCCCCAGTAAGAATTCAAGACTTACGGAAACCGCAGAAAAGAAAAGGGTGTGCGCCAGGCTCTCCTTCAGTTCGTAGTCCAAAAGTAGCCTCCGGAAGTAGTTTTCTCTACTCCCCCTAATGATGAATTTTAGGGTCTCAGAAAGGGCCTTTAAGGCCTCCTCCGGAGTCTCCACCCCGGCCAGTACCGCACTCACGTGTTTTTGAAGAGTATCACTTATCCGGGGATATTGGGGATGAACCGGCCTGGGGCGGGCCCTTTCTAAAAGAAAATATAGATCTTTTAGAGCGGGATTTTCGCGGAGGAGTGCCGGGTCCCGGAAAAGCTCCTTTCGGGCCGGAAGCCACCCCCTTTTAAAATAAAGAATCTTCTGGGCTTCGGCAGAAGTAGCAAACGCGATAAAGGCCCAGGCCTTTTCCGGGGCTTTGGTGCCCCGGGCTATGCCCAGCCCCCAGCCCCCGAGGGTCCCCGGAGCCGGGGCTCCGGTCCTTGAGGGAAGGGGTGCCAGGCCCACTTTTCCTCTCAAGGGAGACTGATTTATGAGTCTCATGGCGTATGGCCAGTTGCGCATGAAGATGGCCCGCCCTTTGAGGAAAAATTCAAGGGTGTGCTGTTCTTGAAAGGAAAGGACCGCCTTGGGAACCCAGTCTTTTAAGCGAAGCTTGCGGAGAAAGTTAAGGGCTGAAAGGCCCTCCGGCGAAGCTATGGCCACCTGTCCCTTTTCGTCAAGGACCTGACCGCCTGCGGCCCAGAGGAATTCCAGGAAGTTACAGGTAAGTCCCTCGTATTGCATTCCCTGAAAGACCAGACAGTAAAGCTCGGGAGGGTGGGCGTAACGCCGGCAGGTCTCCTCAAGCTCTCTCCAGGTTCGGGGAGGACGGGGAACAAGGTCCTTCCGCCAGTAAAGGACCCCTACGTCCGTGGTAAGGGGCAGACGGTAAAGGTGCCCCCGGTAATAACCGGCCTTCAGGGGCCCGGGAAAGAAGGCTGACCCTTCGCCAGGACTAAACCAAGGATCCAGGGGAAGGAGCCAGCCCCGGGCGGCAAACTTGGCCGTCCAGGTGACATCCATATAAACGATTTCTATCGGGTCTCCCCCTAAAAAAGAACGGAGGTACATATTTTGCCGGTCGTCAGTGGACCAGGGGCCGGAGATATACTTGATCTGCACGTCGGGGTGGCGGGCCTCAAACCGCTTGATGATCTCCGCCCAGGCCCCGTTTACGTCCTCAGGCCCGATCATCCGCAGGACCACCTTTTGAGCCGAACAGGTGCCGGAAGCTACCCAAAGAGCCGCGATTATGCCAAGCCCCAAAATTCGCCAAAAAGTCTTCACTACGGCCTCGAAAAGCCCTTTTGAGTCTATTTTAAGGTTTGCCTTTCTTACCCGGAAGAAGAAAATGAGGTTAGCAACTCTGGATAAGGAGCAACCCACGGAAGAGTTAAAGAAAGAAGTCGAGGCCTTTGTCCGGGAAAGGGAAAAGCCAGCGGGTGGCTTTGCCGCTACCCCGCGCCTTCCCCCCACGGTGGAAGACACCTATTTTGCCATTCGCACCTTAGAAATCCTTGCCGCTTTGACCCCGGAGACGGAAGCCCGCACCCGGGTCTTTCTTAAAAACGTTAGCGAAATCCCGAACCAGCCCGTGGTCTTTTACCGCTGGCTCTGGCTTTTGACACACCTCAAAGCCCTTCCTGCTGACCTGGAACCCTTTTTTGCTCTCTACCAGAAAATCCTCTCTCGCACCGTCTCGCTGACCAAACCCGAAG
>DROK01000004.1 GCA_011321895.1 Thermodesulfatator atlanticus | reverse complement strand
GACCTCAAGGGAAAACTCCTTCTTTCCCCCGGTAAAAAAGACAGCTACCGGATACCGGCCCGGGGAGGTCCACAACGGGATGGCTGCCAGGACGCAGTACCTGCCCTGAAAAGCAAAAGGGTAAAAAGTACGCCCGAGAAAGGTTAGCTTTTTGACTTTTTCTCGGAAAGAAAAGAGGACCGGGGACCCGGGGAAAGGTTTTTCAGGCCGGTAATCAGCGGCCCAGGCCTGGGCTTTAACCAAAAAGAGCAAACCAAGAAGGATACAAACCTTTCGGGACATTTAAGTCATCTCTCGCCCAACTGTTCAAAGAGGCCCCTTGCCAACTCTTTCATGGAGACTAACAAGTTTAGTTGAGCTTTGGAGATGAGACAAGACGCTAGAGGAGGCGGCAATGGTCAAGAAGGACCTTTACGAAATATTGGGGGTGAGCCCGGACGCCAGCCAGGAAGAGATCAAAAAGGCTTACCGCCGGCTGGCGCGTAAATATCACCCTGATCTTCACCCGGGAGACAAGGAGGCGGAAGAAAAATTCAAAGAAATACAGGAAGCTTACGAAATCCTTTCTGATCCCAAGAAGCGGGCCGAATACGACAAGTTACGCCAGGCCGCAAGCGCCTATAGCTTTACCACCCCGGGCGGCGAAAGGGCCTACGATTTTAGCGTTTTTATGGATGAGGCCGGTCCCTTCGGCGGTTTTGCCGATATTTTTGCTGACCTTTTCGGGTTCGAAAGGGAATGGGAGCCAGGGCCGAGTCCTGGCGCCGACGTCCTTTACCGGGTGGAAGTCCCTTTTAGAGAAGCCGCCCTGGGAGGCGAGGTGGAGGTCAACGTCCCCTTAGAGAAGCCCTGCCCCACCTGTCACGGGCAGGGAGTTGATCTTTCAAGCGCCACCACCTGCCCCCACTGTAACGGAGCGGGAAAGCGAGTGCACACCCGTGGGAACGTGCGCATGATAGAAATATGCCCCTATTGTCGGGGGCTTGGCCGCACCACCACCCGGCCCTGTCCCACCTGTCATGGCCGGGGGACAGTGCAGGAATACGAAAGGCTTAAGGTCCGCATCCCTCCAGGGGCGGAGACGGGAACCAGACTCAGGATACCGGGCAAGGGGCTGCCCGGGCGTGCGGGAGGACCCCCGGGAGACCTTTACCTGGAATTGGTGGTCAAGCCTGACCCGCGTTTTGAACGCAAAGGCTATGATCTCTATTTGAAACAACCCATTGGCCTTTTCACCGCCGTCTTGGGCGGCCAGGTGGAAGTACCTACCCTGAACGGGAAGGTAAGGATGAAAGTGCCTGCCGGGACCCAGTGCGGCCAAAAATTCAGGCTCCGCGGCAAGGGTATCCCCAAACCGGACGGGACCAGGGGGGACCTTTACGTGGAAGCCATGATCACCGTACCCAAGCATTTGAGCCCTGAGGCCCGCCGCAAATTCGAAGAGTTGCGGCGTCTGATCCCCGAGGCTTCTTAAAAATCCTAAAAGGAGGGGGAACATGAAGGTCAAGATCGGGGAGGCCGTTTTGGAATTGGTTGAAGGAGACATCACCCAGCAGGATACGGAAGCCATCGTAAACGCAGCCAACGAGCAGCTCATTCCCGGAGGGGGCGTGGACGGAGCTATCCACCGGGCCGGTGGGCCGAGCATCGCGGAGGAAGCGCGCAAATATGGCCGTTGCCCCACCGGAAGCGCGGTGATCACCGGGGCGGGAAACTTGAAGGCCAAATACGTCATCCACGCCGTCGGCCCCCGCTACCGGGACGGAAAACACGGAGAGCCCGAGCTTCTGGCCAGTGCCTATAGATCGGCTCTCAACATCTGTCTTGAGAAGGGAATCGATTCCGTGGCCTTTCCTTCGCTTTCAACCGGGGCCTACGGCTACCCCCTGCCGGAGGCCGCCCGCATCGCTTTAAAGACCATCATCTCTTTCCTCAAAGAACACGGGCGCCCCAGACTGGTGCGCATGGTGCTTTTTGGAAAAGAAGCTTACCAGGCCTACGAGGAGGCCCTCAAAGAGTTAGCCGCCCGGGAGGGGCTTAGTTAAAGAACCTTTTGAAGCCGCGGGCGGCCATTAACTCCTCGTAGAGTTTGCGTAACTTAATAAACTGTTCATGGTCTCCCCCGCGGTCCGGGTGTAGTTCCCGGGCCCGGCGACGGAAAAGTCGGCCCAGTTCTTCTTTGCCCATCTGCATAAGTTCGGCCTCAGAGACGCCGAAGAAAGAGGCCGCTTTAGCCACCACACTCCTGGTGGCGTAATACTTTTGCTGAGCCAACCGGGCCTGTCTTTCCTCAAAGAAGCGTCTGGTATTTTCCAGCCGGTCGAAATACATGATCACGTAGCGGGAAAGATATTCCTTCAAAATTTCATCTGGAGAAAGCCCCATCCGGTAGCTTTCATCCTGCGCCAGAAGGCATAACTCTTCCAGAAAAGCCGCGTCTATTTCCTCAAGCATTTGCGCCTCCGGGACGAAGCGGCTCAGGCGGTGCTGAAAGTGTTTGGCCAAGCCGAAAGAAGCATAAATATAGGCCAGGGTCTCCCGGGGCCTGAGCTTGGCTTCCGCCCGCATCAAATACTGTTCTATTTCGTCCCGGCTTTTGTCTTTGAGCACGTTCAAAAAAGAAAGCGGACGCTTGAGCAAGGGGTCTATGTTGGTCCCCCCGAATTTGAGAAACAGGAGGCGGCGACAATCAAAGATATGATAGCCGGCCTGCAGCGCCATTTGCTCCCGGGAAGACAGACGTTTCTTGGGTTTAAAAGTGCGGTAAGCAAAATCCCCGATGACGCGCTTAATATGAGGTTTGACAAAGGGCCAAAAGATATCTTCCAGCTCCCACTGGTCGGTCTTGATCCCCTTTGCGGCCAACTTTTCGATGACTACTTCGTCGATATAGAAACTGTTGCCTCCGGGATAGATGATATAGCGGGCCGGGTCCGTCCCCAGGGCCAGAAGATCCCGACTCCGCCACAGCCCGTCAGCATAGTAAGATTCACGAATAAAATAATAGGTGTGCGGACCGATCTTTTTGCGAGCCAAATACAAGCTATCACCCCATTTTTAAAAGCTTTTTTAATTATAAATCCTTACCAAATAATTGCCAAATTAGGGCTACAAGTTTAAATCATAAAGGGAAAAACAAAAGGTCAACACTATTAATTAATTTTTATTCCTTTTAGTATACTTTCCAAAGTAGGCACATAGATTTTGACAATTCTTTCATAATTTTCTTTAACCGTAGATTCGTCGTAAATATGGGAGCAACGGTTGCGATCTTCAAGCATATCAAGAAGAATCTCATCATCAATAAGACCAGCTCGAAAGGCTTCTTTGATACATCTACGCGGACTTGCACAATTTGATCTAATTCCTTCAGAAGTTTCCTTTCCTCACGAAAAGAAGGATGACAACCGACTTCAAAAGGGCATCAGCGCCAGCTTACATTTATGCCAATAAACGACAGAAAAGATATGAACATACCTATATGAAAACCTTACATCCTTTCCTGGCGTACGGAACCCTTGAAAAGCCCCTTTTCCTGACCTCGCGGTAGTAGCGGCAAAGGGACGAGCTCAAAGGCCTTTTTTTATCGTGGTTTATACCATCACGTCAAAGGGAAAGCAAAACACGGGAGATCGCTTCGGACCTTTACACTTTGGAACGTGTAGAGGCCCTCGCGATGACTAAAAGGGGTACGGCTCGCGACTGCGATGACCTTTCCTATTGTCATTGCGACCCCTGTCGTGGTTAAATCATCACGACAGGGGGAAGCAATCCCTGTCGCGAGGCCTCGCTGAGGCTGCGGCGATCTG
>DROK01000003.1 GCA_011321895.1 Thermodesulfatator atlanticus | reverse complement strand
CAAACCATTTTACTTTATTTAAATCAACCTCATCTTCATTAGAAATATTGCTTTTTTGTTCATGACAGTCATTACATTGATGATTTTCATAAGGAACATGAAAGTAGGTGGCTACTTCTAATGGATGGCAAGACTCACATTGGGCCTTCACCGAATTACTCAAAAGCACAGAAAACACCGCTAATAACAAGATTTTCCATAGAAATTCAAACCTTCTGGCCTTATGGCATCGAATATGAGCTTGACAATGGCGTTGACAGCCCAAAGGGTGTTCCTCCTAATTTAACTTCTCCTACCAATTTTTCGGAAGTTAAATCAATGACCATTAAGCTTTTTTTGGTTCGGTTAGCCACGTAAAGCCAACGTCTTCGAGGACAAGGGGACAATGTAAAGGGGTGGCCGCCTAGACGTATTTTTTTGGATATGCTTAACTGCCCGGCCCGTAAAATGGTAAGACTGCCCTCTTTTTCGTTAGAAACAAAAATCCTGCGCTCCACGGCCGTGAGGTGGACGGTCCCCTGGCCGCTGCGGAGATTTTTTAGATGGCCGGTGCGGAAATCAAAAATGCCTATCATGCCAGGCTGATATTCAGCCACGTAAAGGACGGAATCTACTACTAAGAGGCCCCGCGGCGACTGAACGGACAATTTTCTGTTAAGAGAAAGATTGGCGTTTAAGACGTAGACGGCCTGATCCAGCGGAGAGGAGACAAAGATAAGGTCTTCGGGCAAATAATAAAACAATTCTAACGGTCTGTGCCCCAAACGCTGGGAGGCCAGAAGTTGTCCAGAGCCAAGATCTATCAAAATCACGTACTGGGTTTGAGGGTCAGAAATTACAGCCTTTTTATCCGGTAACAAAACCAAGTATTTAGGCGAAGAAACCAGGGGTAAGAGAAAACGATCTGTCACCGAAAAGGAAGCCGTTTCGACTAAATAAACAGACTTATTCCTGGCAGCTACCACGTAAAGTTTTCCGTCCTCGCTGAGGGCCAGCCCTTGGGGTTTTCCCTCTATCCCCAAAGAGGCCTGTACCTGATTTAGATCCGTCCGAATGGCAAAAACGGTATCCAGATCCTCGCAGGTAACGTAAATCGTATCTTCCCCTAAGGGACGCCTTTGCAAACGGGCACTGAGGATCGGCCCCTGTCGCCCCACGCTGCCTTTGACGTCCCAAAAAATGAACAAACAGAGGCTTTCTGGCCGGCGCAAAAAGAAATCTACCGAAAGTTTCTGCCTTTTCCGGGCCTCTAATTCGACGATCAGCCCCTGATATTTACCGGGCGGAATCTTTCGTGAAGCCAGGAAATACTGGCCAAAGGTGGCCAAAGAAGAAAATTTTTGATTTATGTCAAATACCAATTCTTGATTTTCGCCTAAAAGATAAAGGCGCTTAATCTTTAAAAATTTCTCCGTAGAGACGGGATTAATGATATTCAGATAAAGATTGAGGCGGGCCCCCTGGACTCCGGCCATCCACCAAAGGACCAACAATAAAGTTAGAAAAATCCTTAAAAACATCTCCGCCCCGTATAATAGGTGCTATACACGTCTTGTAGCCAAGAATCGTCCAGGCCGTGCTGGTGGCAATTAAGACAGGGGATTGGGTTAGCACCGGGAGGGCCTCCGTGACACCAACCGCATCTAACAGGTGAGGGGTAAGGGGGATCTTCAATTAACGGACCTCCACCGTGATGAACGTGGTGCCAAGAATTTTCTGGTATATCTGGATCAAAATCGTGATCGTCCATGTGGCAGGCCCGGCAGAGCCAACCAATACCGTTTTTTTGCGAAAGATCTATGTTCACTACCACACCGTTTACCTCCCGCCGGATCAGAAAGGGGTTGGGGGAACCGTGGGGTTCATGACAATCCGTACAAGAAGTGGTAAAGCCAAGACTTATCCCCAGGTTGGAATCTGCATAGGGGCTTTTGAGTTCTACGTCTTCGGTAGCTGAATTTTTCCCGTGTTTATCACCAGGGCCGCTTTCCCCTCCCTGGTCAACCCATTCAATCTTTATTAAATTACGCCCCAAGGTGGTGCTATAAATGGTATTTACGGGATTATGGCAGGCGGTACAAAAAGTAGCGTAATCCGGCAGGTTTGACCCATCCCAGACCGCCGCGTTTCCTCCTGGTTCGTAGCCGCTCTGATAGTGTTTCGGGGCCTGATATTTACCCGGATCAAAATCACTCATGCGTTCTCCGTTTTCGTCTCCCCAAAGACTTCCGTGATCCGTGGGTAAAGAGACCACGGTGTATGGGGCGGGATCAGTCACGTTGGCCTTGATACGCCGCACCAGGTGGGGATTATGACAGGCCACACAAGGATTGGAATAAGGGGTGAAGAAACTGGAAAAAGTATTTTTGGCAAAAGTCCAGATATCGTAAAGATTATGAAAGGAATTCTGCTGGAAGGCTTCTAATATGGTGGTGGGACCATTAACCGTGTATCCTCCAAAAGTGCGCGCATAGTCGTAATTGGTGATGCCTCCCTCCTGTACCGAAGGGTTACCGTGACAATAGAAACAAAAATCATCTTCTTGCTGATAACCCGTAGTGCTTGAGGTATCAAAATTGGAGGCAAAAAGGGCAAAGGGATTGTTGTTCAGGACTAAAGGGTCTTTCTGGGTGCTGTGCTGCTGATGACAATGGGCACAATTTCCGCGACTGTAAGCCTGGTAATTGATATTTTTGACCCCGATGTCCTTGTTCCCGTGCGCGGAAAGGAGGAAACTGCCACCCCAGACTAGTGAGCCGTGCAGACAGAAGACCAGTCCCAGTATAAAAACAAGCTTAATCTTTGGTAGTGTGGCAAGCATGGCAACCGTTTACCTCCGTGGTTCCCGGCCAACCAAAATAATTCCAGCGGAGGAGCCGGGGATATGGTGTGCCGTGGGCCCGATGACAGGAAATACAGGTTACGATGGTATCATTTTGAAAATTGACGGTGCTCTTGGGTGCCGAGACGTCTTCACTGGCTACCGGGGCGATTACCGAATAAGCACCAGGGGCGGAACCATAATTTCCTGGATAATTACGATATTCGGAACCAAGGGCGGTATTGCCCAGATCATAATCAGTGGGATGCCTCAACCAGGGAGATCCCCAGGCACCACTGCTTATATCTTGGTGGTAATCACCGTGACACCGCGCACATAAAGCACTGATGGTAGAAGGATCCTTCTCGGTATCACTTGAACGGTCAATTCCACGGTATTGATTGTGTTCCGTCGCGGTGGGCCGATATTCCCAATCATCGTCTTCGTACCCGAGCACCTGATAGAGGAAACGATAGCTCTTTCCTACACTGCTTCCGTCAATAACGGAATCTTTGGTATGATGAGCCCCTAGAAGAGATTCAAAATTTCCCTCAATATTGGGGTCTCCGTGGCAACCATATCTTCCTGCGCAAGTAAGTTGCTGGCCCAAATCAGATCCACCCGGTGGAATATTATTCCAGGTCTGATCAATACCAGCGATCCCTTCTACGTTGTGTCCTTTACTGTCTTCGGTTTGGACCCAGTAAAAATTACCGCCTGCTAACGTATTGGTGGTACTTTCAGTACCTGTTTCCCCGTATGCTGGAGCATCAACAGATAATACATAGGGGGTTTTATTGGCTCCGGTATTGGTCCCCGTATGACAACCGATACAATCTTTGGTGACCAAAGCTTTATAAGGCCCGGTAGTACCCCATTCTGTTAAAATGCCCCCTCCCTGAGAATAATGCATGGTATGACACTGAGCACAGGGAATACCAACAATACCTGCTTTAACAGAAGTGGTTAAACCAAAAAGAAAAAGTAAAATAAACAGGCCAAACATCTAATGTCCCCAGATGTCTATTCGTCCGTTACCTTCGTCCAAGACCAAGAGTTTGCCCTGCAGCAGGAGTAATTGCCAGGGATAATTGAGCTCACCCGGCAAATAACCCTTTTTAAAAAGGCGATGCTTGAGTCTACCTGACTTATCAAAAACAAGGACAACCTTTTGGTAACGGTCTAACAAGTAGAAATTGCCCCTGTTGTCCAGCTCAAAAGAAACCGGAAGACTTACTAGAAATTTAGGCCTAATCATATCTAAAATTTTCCCTGATTTAAGATCAAGGGCCAATATTCTGCCTGTAAGGTTTTCTAAGCCCCAAAGACGATCGTTTTTTACTTTAAAATCAAAAAATCCTTTAAAATCTTCTATGTCAGGTCTTAAAGATTTCACGCAGGAAAGGTCTTTGTCATAGAGCAAAACCATTCCAGAGGCCCTGTCCAAAACCAGGAGATAATCTTGCCAGAGGGCGATACGGTCTACCAATACGGGGTGTCCGGCACAGGAGAGCTGGTGGCGTTCAAATCGGTGCGCCTTTAAATCAATTTCTGTCAAAGAATTAAAAGGCCGTTCCACCACCCAAATTTTCCCTTTACTATCTCTTACCAAAGAGTAAGGGCCTTTTAATTGCCCGCCGGCGTCAAAACTTTTTAAAGGTGTCCCGTTTAAGCTAAAAGAGAGCAAACGGTTATTTCCGGTATCTGCCACGTAAAACCGTTGGTTATAAGGATCGAAAAACATGCCTAAAGGTTGGTAAAGATTTTTGCCTTCCGGCCCTTTGGAAATGGATACCGTCAGTTTTAAAGACGAGGCCCAGCTGAGATGAATACTTAAACAAAGAAGAGACAGGATAAAGATAAAAATTAGTAATTTTTGTGGCATTCTAAGCATAAACTGGCCTCCCCAGATAGTCTCAAGTTATACTTAAAATTGGTCCCCATGGGATTATGACAGGTGACGCACGTAATCGGCTGCCCGTTACGGGGATCACGGACCTTCTCTCCCACCGGATGCGTAAACTTTCCTTGAGTTTCGTGGCACCTTACACAGACTGCATTGCCGTCTCCGTTTAACATGGAAGGGGAATCTGAGCCGTGGGCCAGGTGACAGGCCAGACATTCCTTCCATTTTGGGTGGATATAAAGACTTTCGGCCCGTTGTCTGGCTGTCTCCGCATGACACCTTTGACAGAGGCGGCGAGGTTTGTCCCTCAAAAATTCTTTGTTACTTGCAACGTGAGGGGCGTGGCAAATGAGACAGGCGTTTTCCTCGTAGCCCCCTAATAAGTGGTTATGTTGATGATAGAAATCGGAACGAGTCTTAGGGTGACATTTGAAACACATGTCCGGGCCAGCTTTTAAGTTCTGGTGGCAGGTCTGACATTTTCCTTGCGCATAAGGAGGATGTCTAAAGCTCCTCAAAAGCCCTTTTTGGGGCCCGCCGTGGGGATTGTGACAAGAAAGGCAATCAAGACCTTTGACGTTTTTGACCTTGTGTATCCGGGCCAGGGTTTCGGTATTCCGGTGACAGGAAAAACACAGGGAAGAACCTTTCTTTTTGAGAAAGAGGCGATTCTCGGCGTAGTGTGCTTCGTGACAACTAAGACACCGCCCCTTAGCGAAGGGGGCGTGGGGCCGGGCGTATTTAATATTGGCTTCTTTGTGACAGGAAAAACAGAGGGTTTTAGGGTCTTTTTTCAGTAAGTTTTTTTGCGAAGAAGCATGGGCTTCGTGACAACGTCGACAGGCCCCTTTCGCCACCGGGCCGTGAATAAAGGGGGCTTTTTGGAGCCGGTCGGACAGTTTTTTATGACAGGTAAAACAAAGCTCCGGGCTCTCTTGAGTGAGCAGTTTTGGATAACGAGAGACATGAGGGAGATGACACTTCAAACATTCTCCCCGGGCTGCAGGAGGATGGACGTTGCCTTTTAAAAGGGCCCTCCTGGAATGACATTGAAAACAGTCTTTTTTGGCACCCAAAACAGGCCCCGCCCATAAAGAACAGATTATGAGACAAAAAATCGCCACTATCATTTATCGCCTCCGTGACAAGGTCGGCATTCTCCTTTGGCAAAAGGAGGGTGCTCGTATGGCCAGAGAAGACTCTCATCAGGCCCGCCATGGGGGTTATGACACGTATTACAGTATTTGGCCCTGGGGGTAATCCCGCCGTGACGTTCAACCAAATCAGGCCCCACTTGATGGCATTTTAGACAGACCTCGCCGCCTGAGCCCAAAAGCAGGTTTTGGTTGCGACTGGCGTGGGCTTCATGACAGAGGAGACACCCGTCTTCTTTTTGGGCTGGTTTATGGGCTACCCCCTGAGACCAATACCGGGCAACCTCTCCGTGACAATCAAGACACAGGTCTTTTACCTCTTTGCGCAGATGGGCCTTGAGCGGGCTTAAGTGGGGGTCATGACAGCGCTGACAGGTCCCCTCCTCCGCGGTAGGGTGAACGTAAGGTAAGGCCCTGACCTCCCGCTCTATCCTGGCGTGACATTGGTAACACACCTGGTCCATGGGCCCACGAATCTGAAAGGCATAATCTGAAGCATGCGGAAGGTGACACGCCAAACATTGCTCCCGGCCAAAGGGAGCGTGTAGTCCTTTTTCTTTCATTTCTTCCTTAATTTTTGCGTGGCAACGCAAACAGGTCTGGTTAGGAGGCACCGCTAAAAATGCCTTTTGGTCTGCACTGTGGGGGTTGTGGCATCCCGAACAAGTTCCTCGGGCAAAAGGAGTGTGTACGCTAAAGAGATTTTCTTCACGCGCGGTCTCTTTGTGACATTTAAAACAGAGTTCCTTTTGCTCAGTTACCAAAAGGTTCTTATTTTTCTCTGATTGGTGCGGGAGATGACAGGTCAAGCATTGGCCTTGGGTGGCAGGGCCATGTTTGTAACTACCCTTGAGAAGCTTGCCGTGACAAGTCAGACAAAGCTTTTCTGGCGGACGTTTTAGCAATTTGGGCTGGTTTGAAACATGCCCGTGATGACACTCCTGACACCGTCCCTCTTCAAAGGGTGGATGGGAAGATTTGGCCTTTTTGAGCTGGATATCGTGGCAGCTCAAACACAAAGTCTTGGTCTTTTGGTTCAAAAGGGGAGGATAAGGGCTACCGTGGGGACCGTGACACTTTAAACACTTCCCTTCCTGATAGGGAGGGTGCTCCCTTGGAGCCTTCTGTCTGGGATGACATCTAAGACAAAGTTCCTCAGGGGAGGCCTTTAAGGCCAAAGGCTGGCCTCCCTGCCCCATGTGACAATCTTCACACCTGCCTTCTTTAACGGGTTGGTGAATGGACCGCCTTAATAAGACCTCCTCTTGGGCAGCATGAGGATTGTGACACTGGGTACAGGCCTTTTTAACCGGATATCCGAAATGGGTCTTTTCCAGCCCCTGGGCCTCATGACAGGAAAGACAAAGGGAGGCTTCGTCTCCTTTTAAGATGCCGGAAAAATTGCTTCCGTGGGAATCGTGACATTTAAGACACCCTTCTTTCAAGGGTTGGTGGAGGAACTTACCCTTTTCTATCTCTTTATGGCAGGAGAGACATAATTTTTGGTCTTCTTCTTTTAAGAGGCCCTTTTGAAAAGCCGCATGGGATTCGTGACACTTAAGACAATTCCCCTTCCGGGCCGGGGGATGGGGATATTGGGCGTTGAGATGAGATATGAGCTCCCGGTGACAGGGCAGGCAGAGTCGGGGAGGGTCTGCCTTAAGAAAAGCCCCAGCAATGAGGCCGTGGGGACGGTGGCACCCCAGACAGTTCCCCTGGGCTACCGGGGGATGAACCACCGGCCTATTGGCTATTAGTTGGGCTTTCATTTCCGGGTGACAATCAAGACAGCCCCTTTTCTTCGCCGTAGGGGGAGGAGAAGGGGCCTGAACGCATGATCCTATTAAAAATAGTAATAAAAGCAGGCCTCCCCACTTGCCCAGCCTTTTCTTATGATCCATTTTCAGCCTCCAGTTCCCGGCGCAATTTTTGCCAAGCCTTTTGGTTGATCTTTATATCGGATTTGGCCCTGAGCTGTGCCACTAATTTGGCCCTCATCTTTTCAAATTTTTCCTGAGCCAGGGTCTTCCGGATACTTTCCTTCACCATCTCAAAAGGATGGACCTCTTCGGGATAAAAACGGATCAATTTCACGATACAATACCAGTCTTTAATCTTTATAACGGACGAAACCTCACCGGGCTTCATTTTCTGGACAATTTCTCTCATCTCGGGGACCAGATTGCTTAACTCGTGTCTTTCGGGTCTGGCTCCGTGGAACTGGATCTCTTTGGCTACCTCAAAAAAATCTTCTCCCCTTTTGAGTCGCTGGTATATCTGGCGTGCCAGTTGTTCGTCTTGAGTTTTGATGACGGCCATTTCAACCCTGGCGGGCCGGGTAAAGTCTTTTTTATGCGTTTCGTAATATTTTCGTACTTCTTCATCGGTGACTTTTATTTGAGGCCAGATAATCTTTTCCTCAAACTCCCGTACCAAGCGCTGGCGTTTATAAAATTCATAGATATCCTTGAGTACGTTCTGCTCGTAATGTCGGTTAAGGGCCTCCCAGGAAGTAAGGGTTTGGGCGATAATATCGTTTATTAAACGCTTTTTAAGGAAAGCCAGCTCCTCCTGAGAGACCTTTTTGTTTTTACCTATGCGTAGTTTAGCTTCCTTTTTGAGGAGGGTTTGGAATTCTTTGGCGGTAAGCTTTTTGTCTCCGATGACCAGGACCGGTTTGTCGGCCAGATCCTGGGGCAGGTCTTCTAAAGTGATTTGATCTAAAAGGGCTTCATTAACCTGAACAGGATATTTTTGTCTCAGTTTCTTGATAAAAATTTGTGTAAGTTCTCGGGCCTTTCTTTTCTTGTAACGGTGGGCCACTATCTCCTTGAGGGCTTTAAAATCTTCGGGATCAGGCCCCAATCTTTTTTCGACATAGATCACGTAAAAACGGCCTTTGTATGCGAGAGGCCCTAAAATTTCGCCCTCTTTCGCGTTTAAGAGGCTATCTCTGAGCTCTTTAGGAATAGTATACGGTCTTTCCCAACCGAAATCTTTGGCTTTTCCGGTTTTTTCTAATTTTTGAAATAACTTAAGGAATTTTTCCGCATCCTGGGCCTCTTTAACCCACTCCTTGGCCTCTTTTTCCTGAGAGGTAATCAGGGCCTTTACCCTCAAGCGGGGGGTATAATTTCGCACATATTCCTGCCAGAGGGTCTTACGACTTAAATCGATCTTTTGGTCTATTTCATCGTAGCGAAGTTGCATCAGGGCTCTGACTTCCAAAAATGTCTTTAATTTTTTTTGGTAAGAAGGTTCCTGGTCCAAACCCATGGTTTTGGCTTCGTCTGAAATAAGGATCCAATCAATAAAAGGGTCCGGGGTGGCTGGTACCGTCATGCCCGGTTCTTTCCAGTACGACCACCATTTTTTGAAATCTTCAGCGGTGTACTCCTTGCCGTTGATTTTTACGAGGTAATTTTTGCCAAAAAAGGCCTCAGCCGAAGGGGCCCAAAAAAGCCAAGCAAGAAGCAAAAGATACCAAAACAACCCCCTTTTTTTCATCTACAACCTCCGAGTCCCCTTTTTTCCCAATCACGAACCACTTCTTGGACCATCATCTTGGCTAACCTGGTAAAAGTGGTGACGCGACCAAAGTGAAAAACCTTAAGATATTCTTCTCCGGTCCGGGAATGATAGGTATTCCAAAGGAGCTTTCCGGAAGTGGCGTCCTTGGCCCAAACCATAAAAGAAAGGAAAACCCCTTCTTGCCCTTCCCCCGCCGCAAGAACGGTGCCACCAATAATGGCGTCTACCTCCAAACGGGCGCCCAACATGCGCAAAACCCGAGGAGGAGGCTCTTGTCCTACCAGACATCTTTGCAAGCGTAAAAAACTCCTTATCTGCCCCTCTTCGATTACTTCAAAATCCTTACTGTTTGTTAATTGGGTCAGAAATATCCGGTAGACCAATCTACCCAAGCGGTAATGTTTGGTCTCATTCGTGAAGGGTAGGACCGCCACCCGGCACGGATGCTTTGCTTCTTTAAAAGAGGAAAGTTCGGTTTGAGGAAGATGGGCTCCACAACCAGCTACCCAAAAAATTAACCCCAAGATTAGAAATCTTCTAACCACTTTTTTTCCTT
>DROK01000002.1 GCA_011321895.1 Thermodesulfatator atlanticus | reverse complement strand
TTAAAGGGCGCCAGAAGATCTGGCAATCGAACCGGAAAGTAGGCGGGTCCATATACTCGCTGCTGGTATCTTCAGGGGAGGGGACCCTGAGTTACAAAATGGCCATTAGCGCAGAAATCGACCCCATCGTCTATGACCTGAACGGGGACGGGGTCCAGGAAGTAATACTGGTGGCCAACAAGAGTGCCCACCGGGACCTCATCCCGGGGATTCCCGCCTATGAGGCCGGGTAGGTGCTGGTGCTCACCAGGACGGCCATGGGTTATTCCCTCCTTCCCCTTACCGGGAGTTTTGAAGGGCCCCTTCAGGGCCTGGCGGTGGTGGGCCGGGAACTCTTTGTGGTTTACGTAAACGGCAACCCCTTTACCCAGAAAGGGGAATCCTATTTGCTGGCCTTTCCCCTGCGGATGCCGCGCCTTTCCGGGGCCCCTGAAATTCCTTACCGGCCTACTCCTTGACCACGGCCTCGGGGTGTTCTTTCAGGAATTTTTCAAGAAAGGCCCGGTGTAAGGCGTCAATTTTGGCCTGATATTTTTCCTGGTCTAACCGCGCCCCTTTGAGCCCGCCGCGGAGGTTTATCTCGGAGAGGAAAAAGCGGCCGTCTTCTGTCACCAGGAGATCCAGGTGGGCGTAAGGGAATTGGCCGCGTGCCATCACCCGGCGGCAAAAGGAAAGTTCCTCATCGTTTAAGGGGTAGGCCTCGGCCTTGGCCCCGAAAAAGAGGTTGTTGCGGAAATTGTGGGGGTTTTTGCGGGTGTAGGCCTCTACGTAATCCCCCAAAATAACCACCCTCACGTCGAAGGCCCCGGGCAAAAAGGGCTGCACCACAAAGGGGTAGCTTAAATTACCAAAACAGGCCACGTTGTAGAGGGTTTCAAGGTTGTCCCAGCGGTGGATACCCAGGCCGCAGTTAAACCTGTTCTGCTTGGTGACCACTTCCTTGATACCTTGGGCCTGGAAGTGGTTTAAGAGGCGGATGAGGTCGTGGCGGTCCCGGACCACGGTGGTCTCCGGGATCATAAACTCTTTAAAAATCTCGGCCTGAAAACACTTGGCCCGGGAAAGATACTGGGCCAGCAAGGAAGGATAGGCCTTAACTCCCCGGGCGTAAAGGTCGGTATAAAGATATTCCTCTCCGTGTTTAAGGGCCAGTATACCAAGGATAAGGTCTTGCGGGCCTAAATGGGGAAAATAATTTCTGAAGGCCCGGTTCGTAACGATGATCCACGGGGGCCGCATTTAAAAAAGCATCTCAAGGAAGTGTTTGTGGTATTTGGTAAGGTCAGCCCCGCATTTGCCGCAGCTGAATCGTATCTCCCCGAAGACCTGGGTGTCGTCCGCGACCGGGGTAAAACTGCCGTCTTCGTTTTGGACGTAGCGGGTGGTAATGGTTACGTTTTCGGCAAGTTCCAGGAAGTCTTCGTCGTTGCCACAGTAAGGGCACATAATGCGGGTGGTTCCAGGATAGGCCAGCGGTTTTTTGCTTACCACAAAACGCCTCAGGTTGTTTTTGGTAATTTTCCCTTTTCTCATATTAGCGCCCAAAATACCCCGTAATTTGTCCTTTGGCCAAGACGTAAGGTTCAATGGCCTTCTTAAAAGTGGCCAGGTCAGTGTCTTCCGGCAGATCAAGCTTTTCCACACTTAAGGCGTAAATGGTAAAAACGTAAGGGTGTTTGCCAGTACCTGGTGGGGGTTGCGGCCCCCCGTAACCCACAAAACCAAAGGAATTTTTGAGTTCTTTGGCCCCCTTGGGCATCGCCCTTGGTGAGGCCCCTTCTTCTAACTGGTGGACGTCTTTAGGGATATTTATCACCATCCAGTGGACCCAATTGCGGGCAATGGGGTGCGGGTCAACGCAGAGCAGGGCAAAAGACCTGGTCCCCTCAGGCTCTCCTGACCATTTGAGGGGAGGGGAGATATTTTGCCCTCCGGCACCAGGCATGACGTATTTTAAGGGGATCTCTCCCCCGTCTTCAAAAGCCGGGGAGAGGAGCTTCATACGGGCCTCCTTCGCCACGATGGCCATGGCTCCTAGCAGAATAAAAAACACCGGGACAAGGAATATGTGAATCTTTTTCATAGGGTTCTACTCCAGTATAAGCTTTTTGGACGATGATTCAAGTTTAAATATATTTTAGAAATTTTTGATATTTAAAATAAATACCCCGAAGATAAAATTTGCTGGGAAAATTTTGCTAACAGGCCAGAAATGGCGCTGGCGAAATTTGTTTTGCAAGAGGTGATTATTTTGCTTTAATAGCCACATTCCTTCAAAGGAGGCCAAGATGAAGTCTACTGATACCAAGCCGGAAAAGTTCAAGCGCCCTTCTAACCTTAGCGAAGACCAGAAGAGGGAGATCCTGGCCAAGATCTGGGCCAAGGATCCTTCCGCTTTCACCGATGATCCCGCGCTGCAGGAAAAGATAGGCGCCAGATTAGGGTGGGTGGACGCCCCGGAGCGGATGCGTCCCCACGTACCGGAATTAAAGAGTTTTGCCCAGGAGATAAAAGAAAATTTCGCCCACATCGTCCACTGCGGTATGGGTGGCTCAAGCCTCTTTCCCCTGGCCTTGGCCAAAATTTTTGGCCCTGAACCAGGCTGGCCGGAATACATCGTGCTCGATACCACGGATCCGGAAGAGATCGCCAGAGTGGAAGAGGAATGCGACCTTAAAAAGACCCTTTTTATCATCGCCAGCAAGTCTGGCACCACCGTGGAGACGGTCTCCCAGTTCCGTTATTTTTGGGCCAAAATGGAAGGGCTCTCACAAAGTCCAGGCGCGCATTTTGTGGCCCTAACGGATGAAGGTTCTCCGCTGCACCGGGAGGCGGAGGAAAAGGGCTTTCGCAAAGTATTTCTCAATCCCGCTGACGTGGGAGGCCGATACGTGGCCCTTACCTTCGTAGGGCTTTTGCCAGCCGCT
>DROK01000001.1 GCA_011321895.1 Thermodesulfatator atlanticus | reverse complement strand
TCGGAACCAAAGAAACCCCTTCTTCCAAAGAACCGAGTCGCCTGGCCCTCATCTTTCAAAGTCTCAAGGTCAAAGACGCGGAAATTACCTTTAAAGATCTACGGGGGGAATACCCCCCGGCAGTGGCCCGGTTTTCTCTGGCGGCCAGTCTCAAATTGTCCGGGACCCAGATTATGGCCTCAGGCCAAGGAGCGCTTGGCCTTGAGGTTGCCGGCTACCCCCTGGGGAAAGGGCTAGCGTTTAAACTTGAAACGCAGGGGACCCAGACCAGGTTGCTTCTGACGAAAGGGGAAATTTTGGCCGGTTCCCCCCGGGGAGAATGCCTTATCGCCGGGGAGAGTTTAACGGGCGATTTTTCTCTCAAGAAGGCCTCTTTCAATGAGGTGGCCCTTTTTGCCCAAAAGCTTAAGCCTTATCTCTTTCCTGAGGCGGAGCTCCCCCCTTTGGCCGGTCAGTTTGATCTTGCAGCCAGGTTTCAGAAGAAAAAAGAGGCATATTCTTACCGGTTTTCTTTCCTCCCCTCTCCCCTTGAGACCCAAGTGGAAAATTTGGCCTTAAAGGTTTCAGGCAAGATTACGGCAGACCAAAATGAGATCACTCCTGAGCTAGATGTCCGGGTTAACGGACAGGCCCTCAACCTCAAAGGGAAGGTCTTACTGGGGGCGGCTGTACCACACCTGGATCTGGAAATCCTGACGGACCACCTTGATCTGCGGGCCCTGGCGGCCAAAGGCGAAAAAGAGGAAGGAGAAGAAAAAGAGGCCCCGGCCGCCCAAAAGCCTTCTTTGGTGGTCCCAGCCGAGGGTCAGATCCGTTTCCTGGGCAAAGAGGTCTGTTATCGTATCTGCGCCCAGGACGTAAAGACCGTCCTTAAAATAAGCCCCCAAAAAATTGCGCTCAAGGATCTTAGTCTTCTCCTGGCCGGGGCCATTGTCCAGGCTTCGGGTCAGGTCGCTGATCTTGCCGGGACCCCAAAGCTGCGTTTGGCCTATTCCCTGGCCGGGGCCGATTTTCCCCTGCTCGTAAAGGCCTTTGTCCCGGAAGGGAACTATTTCACTTCCGGGCGTTTGTGGTCTGAGGGCACTTTTTGGGGCCGGGGGCTTACGGCAGAGGAGCTGAAAAAGACCCTTTCCGGGCAGGGACAGGCCAAATTTTTGAACCTGGGCCTCAAGGAGACCACCATCTCTTCCATGGTAGCCCAGCTTCTTGATATGCCGGCCCTCAAAAAGCTGGTCTTTGAAAAAGGGGCCCTCGCCTTTACCATAAAAGACGGACTGGCAGACGTTAAAGGCAAGTTTAGCCGGCAGGGGCTTGAGGTTCTGATCCTGGGCAAGGTGGGCCTTGATGGCCGTCTCAACTTAAAACCCAAGCTCTTTCTCACCGGCGAGATGGCCAGGATCTTTGCCCAGCGCTTTCCCGGGGCCTCGCTCTTTAAGACGGAAAAGGGTTATGAGGTAAGTCTTGCGGTTACCGGCACCTTTGAAGAACCCAAAGTCTCCCTCATTGAAGGGGTGAAAGAAAAAGTCAAGGAAAAGGCCGTTAAAGAGCTCTTTAAGTTCCTTGGCCAGTAGCGCGGCGGTCCCTTTCTACGGTGATCACCGTGTGCACGTTACCACGGGGGTGAAAATCCCCTACCACCTTTAAATAGCGTGGTTTTAAGGTCTGCCAAAGGGCGTCGAAGATTTCGTTAGTGGCCGCTTCGTGGGAGACGTAACGGTTGCGGAATTTGTTGAGCCAGAGCTTGAGGGAGCGCAGTTCTATTATTTTCTGGTCCGGGACATAATGGATGTGGATGGTGGCAAAGTCGGGGTAGCCGGATCGCGGGCAGAGACAGGTAAATTCCGGGAAGGTTATTTCGATCAAGTAGTCCCGGTCAGGATAAGGGTTATCCCAGGGTTCCAGCTCGGCCTCCTGGATCGCCTTCTCACCGTATTTTAAGTTCTCCATAAGCTGCTCCTGCGGTTAATAGATTCTTACGAAATAAAGATAAAAAGCCGTGATCAGCCAGGCCAGGCCTATGATCAGCACCAGGTTTTTCGTGGGGACTAGGCCTTCAAATTCACGCCTGGCCAGAAGGTAGGCGGTATAGCAGGCACCGGCAAGCCCCGCCAGCAGAATCAGCGACAGGAACAAATGAATGGCCTTTTCAGGTATTTCAAAGGTTAAACCCGTTAAAAGGGGAACACCTATTTGCCGCCCCAAAACCGGAAAGAACTGGCCCATTTCGTGCAACAAATATTCCAGCCGGTAAACCAGCTCTCCGGTAAAGGCCAGGGGCACCAGGACCGGGACCATGGGGGAGAAACGGCCGAAGAGCTCGTCTTCGTAGATCGTGAAGAGTTCGGCCCCCAGACGGATGACCAGGAGAAAAAGGGCAAAGAAGAAGGCCAGAAGAAAAGAAAAGGCCAGGGCCTCCGAGCCGAAAAGGCTGCTTTTAAAGCCCGGGTACCAGCTGGTTTTTTCCTGTACGAAGCGGGCAAACTGGGAGGCCATCAAAAAGGGGATGATATAGGTACAGGTAAGATACCGGCCCTTGTTGATGATCAATTCTTTGAGAGGGTGACGCAGAAAAAGGCGGGGGGAATCCCTTTCACAGAGGGGCACACAGTGGCCACAGACCAGGCAGATCAGGTTGTTACGCGCCGCGTACGCCCCGAGATACACCGGACAGCCCGGTTTGCCGTCCTTTCCCCTTTTACAGGCAAAGGTTTGGCACCCGCGGCACCGCTCAAGCAGGGCCCGGAATTCCATGAGGGAAAGGGTGGCGGCAGAGCCGATGATCTTTCCCAGGGGACAGAAATGGCGACACCAGGCCTGGCCCCGGTAAAGGCTGGCCAGGGCCGTGGCGCCCAGGAGGATGAGTAGCAAGAGGATGGCCGTGGCCAGAGGGGAATGTTTCATGTGAAACACCGCTTCCGCCCAGACGATGAGGGCGAAAAGGGCGGTTGAAAGGTAGGCGCAATATTTGGAGAGCCAGCGCGGAGGCCACTTGTTCCGGCTAAGTTTTAAACGTTGCAAGAGACGCCCGAGGCCCGGGAAAGGACAAAAACCGCACCACATCCTGCCCACGAAAAACCAGGAAAGCACGATGCTGGTCCACCATACTCCCCAGGCAATGAAGAGCATGGCGTTACGG
This sequence comes from Thermodesulfatator atlanticus, assembly GCA_011321895.1. Classification (GTDB taxonomy): domain Bacteria; phylum Desulfobacterota; class Thermodesulfobacteria; order Thermodesulfobacteriales; family Thermodesulfatatoraceae; genus Thermodesulfatator; species Thermodesulfatator atlanticus_A. Next base: position 11,186 of record DROK01000001.1, on the reverse strand, counting down.
GAAGGATCCTGGGGGCCGAAAAGGCCAGCCAGAATAAGCACGGTAAAAGCCAGGTCGCCGAAGCTTCTTATCAGGGCAAAATATTTCCGGTGTGCAAAAAATGATTTCAGCCAGGGAAAGAGGGCAAAAAGGTCTATCCGGGCCTCTTCCCGATAGACAAAGATGACCCGGAGAATTTCGCGCAGCGTTGGTCTCTTAGCTTTCAAGCAAGACTTGACCCGTCATTTCTTCAGGTATTTCGAGCCCCATGAGATAAAGACCGGTGGGGGCGATGTCTCCCAGGATGCCTTCCTTGAGGGAGGCGCCTTTAAAACGGTCGTCAACCAGATAAAAGGGGACGGGGTTGGCGGTGTGGGCGGTAAAGGGTTCCCCGGTCTCGGGGTCAATCATCATTTCGCAGTTACCGTGGTCTGCGGTCACGATGGCCGGGGCTCCGTCGGTATATTGGCGCCAGGCGGCCACCACCCTGCCCACGCACTCGTCCACCACCTTTACGGCCTTTATCGCCGCTTCCAGGACGCCGGTGTGTCCGACCATGTCACCGTTGGCGTAATTCATCACGATGAAATGGTAGCGCCCAGATTTAATGCGTTCGATGACTTCAGCCGTCACCTCGTAGGCGCTCATCTCTGGTTTCAGGTCGTAGGTGGGCACGTCTCGGGGAGAGGGGATGAGTTTTCGCTCTTCCCGGGGAAAGGGCTTTTCCTCACCGCCGTTGAAAAAATAGGTCACGTGGGCGTACTTTTCGGTCTCTGCGGTGCGGAACTGGTAAAATCCCGCCTTGCTCACTACCTCGCCCCAGATATTTTTCAAATGCTCCGGGGGAAAGGCCACCGGAAGGTCAAAGGTCTCGTCGTAAAGGGTCATGCACACGAAATAGGCCAGTTTGGGGAATTTTTTCCGTTCAAACTCCTTAAAATCAGGGTCGGTAAGGGCCCGGGTGAGCTGGCGGGCCCGGTCCGCCCGAAAATTGAAAAAGATGACCACGTCCTGGTCGTCAATAGTGGCCACCGGATGGTCGCCGGAAAGGATCACCGTGGGCTTGATGAATTCGTCCGTCTCTCCCCGGGCGTAGGCCGCCTCTATGGCTGCGACCGGGTCCGGGGCGGTAAGCCCTCGGCCCAGCACCAGGGCTTCATAAGCTAACGCCGTCCGTTCCCAGCGCTTGTCCCGATCCATGGCGTAGTAACGCCCGGAGACCGTGGCCACCTTGCCACAGGCAAGCTCTTGCATTTTGTTGACCAGGGCCTTCATGTAAGTGATGCCACTGGTGGGCGGGGTGTCGCGGCCGTCGGTAAAGGCGTGGACAAAGGTCCTGTCTGATAACCCTTCTTTCCTGGCAAAGGCCAGCAGGGCGTAAAGGTGTTCAATATGGCTATGGACCCCGCCGTCAGAAACCAGCCCCAGCAAATGGACCTTCCCTCCGCCCTTTTTGGCGGCCCGGAAGGCCTCTTTGAGGACGGGGTTTTCAAAAAAAGTCCCGTTTTTGATGGCCAGGTTAATGCGGGTAAGGTCCTGGTACACTATGCGGCCGGCCCCGATGTTCAGGTGCCCAACCTCGGAATTACCCATCTGCCCTTCAGGGAGCCCCACGGCCTCCCCGGAGGCCCGCAAAAGGGTGAAAGGATATTCCTTTTTGAGGGCGTCTAGATGCGGGGTACCGGCCAGGGCGATGGCGTTTCCTTGTCTCTCTTCACGCCAGCCCCAACCATCCATGATGATGAGCAACAAAGGTTTAATATTCTTCATCTGTTTCTACTGAAGGTTCCGGGGAAAGCCCCCATTCTTCCAGATCAATCCGGGGGGCATCCATCCAGAGACCCTCCAGATCGTAAACTTCCCTCACCGGCTCAAAAAAGAGGTGGAGCACTACGTCCCCGTAATCCATAAGGACCCAGTGACCTTCTGTCTTTCCTTCAATACCCAGGGGTTCTATTCTTTCCTGATAAAGTTCTTCTTCGATGGCTTCCGCGACCCCCTGGACGTGGCGCGCTGAGCGGGCGCTGGCTATCAGGATAAAATCCGCGTAGGAGGCCAGGCCCCTTACGTCCAAGATGGTGAGATCGTGGACCTTTTTATCTAAAGCCAGGCGGGCCATTTTTTGGGCCAGCTCTTGGGCTTTTAACGCAGGTCTTTTGGGGGAAGCTACCAAAACCTCTTTTTTCACTCCCTCTCTTTCCCTCCTCTTGAGATTAAAATTCATTCTAAATTATGAGCCATCCTAATTTGTGAAGCAAGCTTTTATTTGGGTAAAAATTCTTTAAAAATGGTCTCCTTTAGATAGCGCAGGCCAAACTTTAAGAGCTCAAAATCGTCGGCCAGGGCCTTCTGGATTTCCTCCTCGGAGAAGATATCCAGGGGGAGCCCTCCTTCTTCTAGGCGCTTGCGGAATGATTCCAGGCCGTAGCAGGCCAGATAGATGAGATCCAGCTCGTCTGCACTCAACGGGCGGTCCATATGCTGGCGCGCGAAGACGATTTCACCAAAAAGATCGTTGAACTGGTAATAAGGTTCCAGCCCCTGTTCCTTGATCCAGTCCCGGACGCTGATGGGACGTTTTTCAAAGTGCCCTTTGCAGTGGGTTTCTCTAATGATCCGGTAGATCTCAAAGGGTTTGCCTTCTTCGTCCCGCCCGGTAAAACGGGCCAGGGGATAGGTGCGACAGGAGGAAGGACGGTCCGGGTAAACGGCACAACCCTCCGTCCGCAAAAAAGGGCAGGAGAAGTCGTGCGGATTCATTTTTACGGCTACCACCGGTAACTGGGTTACGTCGCCCAGGTGCAGTTCGGCAAAGCGTGAGATAAATTCTTCGGAAGAAAGTTTCAGCGCCCGCCTCAAACGCAAAAAGTCATAAGGGCTTAAGACCAGGTTGACGTCGTAGCAACAGAGGTTGTAACAGGAAATGCCCGGGTAACAGGCGAATTCAAAGACATCGTCTAAAGTTAATTGGCGGTGGTCAAATACCGGTTGGTCCATCAATTCTCCTCCGCGTAATAACCAGCTTTTTCAAGCAAGCTGATCACTTCTTCTCGCCCTAAGTCATACCAGTTTTGGTAGGCGTCCGCCACCGCGAAAAAGGCCCCGGAGCGCACGTTAGCGCAGTAAATTTCCTCAACCAGCGGGCTTAACTTTTCCAGCGCCCTTTGGGAGGCGGTGGGAACAGCGACCACTATTTTGCCGGCTCCCCTGCGACGGGCGCTTTTGACCGCAGCCATCATGGTGTAGCCGGAAGCCAGCCCGTCGTCTACCAGGATGACCGTTTGGCCGGCAAGGTCCGGGAAGGGCTTTCCCCGCCGGAAAAGGAGTTCTCTTTCAGCAAGGTCTTTTTTCTCAAGGGCAATCTGGCGGGAGATGACCTCCGGGGTAAGCCCGGCGTAGGCCACGAGTTCTTCGTTCAGCAACACCTCCCCGTCGAAACTGATGGCCCCGAAACCGGCCTCCGGGTTGTCCGGAAAATGGATCTTGCGCACGATGATGAGGTCGAAAGGCAATTTGAGCCTTTGGGCCAGCACCAACCCCACCGGTACCCCGCCTGCAGGGATGGCGAGAACCACGGTCTGTGGTGCCCCTTCGTACCGGTCCTTCATCATTTCGGCCAGTATCTCGCCGGCTTCGTATCGGTCCTTAAAGACGTAGACCTTGTTGGTAAGGGCCTTGTTCACGTAAATTTTGGCCATTTTGACTCACCCCCTCTCAAAAGGTAACCACTTCCCTTGGGCCCGGCAGGGTTTATCTTTGTAGGGATGAAAATAAAGGTCCAGCCGGAAGATTTTGTCGTTTACGAAGTAGCCGATATCACGCCCCAGAAGGAAGGGGAATTTGCCCTCTACCGTCTTTTTAAACGCGGGGCCACCACCTGGGACGTGATCGGGGCTTTGGCCAAACGTCTCCGTTTGCGGGCCCAGGATATCCAGTACGGGGGCTTAAAAGACCGGCACGCCCTGTCTTACCAGTACGTGACCATCCGTAAAGGGCCTAAAAAAGACCTGGTTGGGAAAAATTTTCGTCTGGAATACCTGGGCCAGAGTCCTTTTCCCATGTCCAAGGCGCGGTTAAAGGGCAATTTCTTCCGCATTCTGGTAAGGGAAGTCGAGCCCCGGGTTTTGGAACAAGAGGCGCCTCTGGTGGCCCGTTTCGGGGTGGCCAACTATTTTGACGAGCAGCGGTTTGGTTCGGCGCGCCACGGCCTTGGTTTTGCGGCCCGGGAATTGATCCTGGGCCATTACGAAAGGGCCCTTTACCTCCTGCTGGTGGAGGGGAGCCAGTATGAAATGAAGCGTACCCAGGCCTTTCGGGATTGTCTGCGGCGGAACTGGCCGGAAGTAAAACCCTGCCTTTCGCTAGCCCCAAGCCCCTGGGAAAGGAGGCTCCTTGAATTTTTGGCTACCCACCGTCTTTCCAAACGCACCTTCAAGCGGGCGATAGGCCTGGTTGACCGGGAATATCTTTTGATGCTTTGTCACGCCTACCAGGCCTTTGTTTGGAATGAGACGGTCAAACTTTACCTGCAAAAACAAGGGCTAAGGCTCTATCCCGTGCCCTATGTCTTAGGGGAGCATCTCTTTTACCGCACCGTACCCGAAGAGCGCTGGCCGGCCCTTAAGGAGCAGAAGATACCGCTCCCAAGCCCCCGGCTGAAACTTGCCCCGGAGATAAGGGCCTTGATGGAAGAAGTCCTTAAGAAAGAAGGGATCCCTTCGCTTGAAAAATTCCGTACCCTGGTCAAGGGGGCCACTTTCAAGACTTACCCCCGGGAGGTGGTGGTGATCCCGGAAAGGTTGCGTTACGAGGTAAAGGGGACACGGGAGGTAGAGGTTGAATTTTTTCTACCCAAAGGGAGTTACGCCACCGTGGTCCTGAAAAGGCTTTTCCTGCTGCCCAAAGAAGATTCCCTTAACGAATAGCCGCCTTTTCGGCAGGCTTGGCCCCGGGCCGGCCGCAGCATTTTTTGTATTTTTTGCCGCTTCCGCAGGGGCAGGGGTCGTTGCGGCCAATCTTGCGCCCGCGTCTTATGGGTTTACGTTTGGGTTTTTCCTCTTGGGCTTCCTCCCCCCGGCTATATACCAAACGCAGGCGCTGGTTTCTCCGTTCCTCCTCCATCCGTTCCACTTCTTCTTCCCGGGTTACCTGGACGCGGAAGAGGAAGGAAAGGGTGTGTTCTTTGATACGCTCGACCAGATCGGCAAACATCTGAAAGGCTTCCCGTTTGTATTCCTGAAGGGGATCCTTTTGCGCGTAACCCCTGAGCCCGATCCCTTCCCGCAGGTGATCCATGGAGAGCAGGTGGTCTTTCCAGAGGGTGTCGATGGTGTGGAGGAGGAACATGCGTTCCAGGTGCCGCATGAGTTCAGCCCCAACCTCCTGCTCCTTGGCCTCGTAAGCGTTGAGGGCCTGGGTGGAGAGCTTTTCGCTGAGTTCTTCGGGGCTTGAAATTTCTTCAGGGATTTCCGGCCGAAAACCAAAGATCCCGAAAAAGCGGTCTTCCAGGGCCTTCAGGTTCCATTCCTGAGGCGGGGTCTTTTCCAGCGCTATTTCTTCCACCAGCCCCTGGACCACGTCTTTGATCATGTCGGTGATCCAGTCTTTGATGTTTTCGCTGGCCAGGATCTCTTTGCGCTGCGCATAAATCACCTCGCGCTGGCGGTTCATCACGTCGTCATATTCCAGCAGGTGTTTTCTGATTTCGAAATTGTGGGCTTCCACTTTCTTCTGGGCCTGTTCGATGGCCTTGGAAATAAAGGAGTGTTCGATGGGCTCTCCTTCTTCCATCCCAAACCGGTCCATGAGCCCTTTTAGTTTGTCTGAGCCGAAGAGCCGCAAAAGGTCATCTTCCAGCGAGAGGTAGAACCGGGAAGAGCCCGGGTCTCCCTGACGCCCTGCCCTTCCCCGGAGCTGGTTGTCGATCCGGCGTGATTCGTGGCGCTCCGTGCCGATGATGTGGAGCCCGCCCAGTTCCTTGACCCTTTGGTAATCTTCCTGGCATTCTTTGACCTTTTCGTAGAGGACCTCAGCCCAGCGTTCGGGGTATTTTTGCGTGGGGTCTTGCCCCTGCTTGGCCAGCTGTAAAGCGTCGTTCCAGGCGGTTTTGTCAATGCTTTCCAGGTCATAACCCTCGGCTTCCAGGGCCTCCCGGGCCAGGCCCTCAGGGTTGCCTCCCAGGAGGATATCCACCCCGCGGCCGGCCATGTTAGTGGCGATGGTCACCGCCCCGGAACGCCCGGCCTGGGCGATGATGGCGGCTTCTTTCTCGTGGTATTTGGCGTTTAAGACCTGGTGCGGAATCTTTTTCTTTTTCAACATCCGGGAAAGGCGCTCACTCTTTTCGATACTGGTGGTACCAACCAGCACCGGCCGCCCCTGACGGTGTAGTTCTTCAATTTCCTCAACTACGGCTTCAAATTTTTCCCTTTCGGTGCGGTAGACTACGTCGGGGTGGTCGATCCGGATCATGGGTTTGTGGGTGGGGATGACCACCACGTCCAGGTTATAAATTTCCTTGAATTCCGCCGCTTCGGTTTCGGCGGTTCCGGTCATACCGGCCAGCTTTTCGTACATCCGGAAATAGTTCTGGAAGGTAATGGTGGCCAGCGTCTGGTTTTCCCGTTCGATCTTAACCCCTTCTTTGGCTTCAATGGCCTGGTGGAGACCGTCTGACCAGCGCCTGCCGGGCATCAGCCGGCCCGTAAATTCATCCACGATGATGACCTTGCCATCCTTTACGATGTAGTCCACGTCGCGGTGAAAGAGATGATGGGCCCGCAGGGCCTGGTTAATGGTGTGGACCAGGTTGATATGCCGGGGATCATAGAGGTTTTCGATGCCGAGCAGGCGTTCCATCTCCGCCACGCCCTCTTCGGTAAGCATGGCGGTCTTGGCCTTTTCATCCAGGGTAAAGTGGCGGTCTTTCTTTAGATGACGGATTAGTTTGTCAATATGGTAGTAGATTTCCGTGGATTCTTCCGAAGGGCCAGAAATGATAAGGGGGGTACGGGCTTCGTCGATGAGGATGGAATCCACTTCGTCTACGATGGCATAATAATGGCCGCGTTGGACCATTTCTTCCAGAGAATATTTCATGTTGTCGCGCAGGTAGTCGAAGCCGAATTCGTTGTTGGTCCCGTAGGTGATGTCGCAGGCGTAAGCCCTTTTGCGTTCTTCGTCATCCATCCCGGAAACAATGACCCCCACTGAAAGGCCCAGGAAGTTATAGAGGGTCCCCATCCATTTGGCGTCGCGTTTGGCCAGGTAGTCGTTGACGGTAACGATGTGGACCCCTTTCCCGGTCAGGGCGTTCAGGTAGGCCGGCAGGGTAGCTACCAGCGTTTTACCTTCACCGGTCTTCATTTCCGCGATTTTGCCTTCGTGGAGGACGATACCCCCCATGAGCTGGACGTCAAAATGGCGCATACCTAGCACCCGGCGGCTGGCCTCGCGCACTACGGCAAAGGCTTCGGGCAGGAGCTCATCCAGGGTCTCTCCGCGGGAGAGCCTTTCTTTAAATTCTCCGGTCTTTGCCTTGAGTTCCGCGTCTGAAAGTTTTTGAACCTGCGGTTCCAGCTCGTTTATCCGGGCGACAATGGGGCGGAGGCGCTTTAACTCCCTTTCGTTTTTGGTGCCTACTATTTTGGCCAATAGTTTGGTTAACATAAAAAATCCCTCAAAAAGACTTTTCATTTACCATTAAACTTGGTTCCCGTCCTGACTGCAAGCGTAAGCAAGATGGGTGCCGGGGAAGTACCTCCCCGGCGGCAGGCTAAAGAGATTCACGAGATAAGGCCTCAGAAACGTAATGAGAGGCCAGGAGGTCCAGGCCAAAGACCAGAAGGGTTGGTATGGCGGCCCCAAACATCAGGCCTTTAGCCACCCAGCTGGCGATTTCGTCACCCCAGAAGCCCAGTTCAAACAGCATGGTGCATACGAAAACCAGGAAAAAGGCAAAATAATAGGCGTACTTATAGGGTTCAAGGACCGCCTGCCAAAGGGCCAAAAGAGAGGCCACCGTCCATTCTTCCAGTTTGGTTATTTTTTGCCTGGCCCGGAGCAGGAGGTCCTTTTTGTCGGGCTCTTGGCCTTTGAGCAAAGAAGACGCGAAGGTGGTGAGCCCCGCGTAACCGAATATCAAACGGTTAGCAAAGAGCCAGAACCCTAAAAGGCCGATAATAAAGGCCGCATATTCGGGGTGGGCGATGGCCCACGCGCTTAATAACCAGAGGTGGAAAAAGAACAAAATACTGCCTACCGCAAAAAGAGAGACCAGGATCCACCATATAGCCTTTTCCAATTTCATTATTTATGCCCTCCTTTGTTTGATTTTTCTGATTTTTGGGCTGGGGAAGAACCGGGCTGGGAACTCGCTTTTTTCTCCTTTTTCTCGGTGGCTCCCATTTCAAAGGAGTGAACCACGGTGTAAAGGTCCGTAGAAAGGGGGTGAATATAGGTAAAAGTGGCCAGGACCACGTCTCCTAAGTGCAATTTTTCTGTCCCGGTTTTCAATTTCATGATCACCTCTGAGGTCTCTCCCGGAGGAAGAGTGATGTGTACGGGGATGTTGGAAACGACATAGCCCTTTTCCTTGGTTTCGCGCCCTGGTTTGAAGACAAAGGCCTGTTGAATGATCGTTTCTGGCATCCCACCGGGATTGAAAACCGAATACACTATGGCGTGGTTTTCCTGATCGTACTTGGCTTCCAGCACAATGGGTGAGCCCGGAATACTGGCGATAGCCTTTGAGACAGAAGTCTCGGTAAAGAAGCTTCCGGTGGCCCAGCCCAGAAACAGGGCCATTACCACGCAGACGACAAAAACTAAGGCCGGGTTTCTCATTTGGCTTACCTCCTTTTGATTTTTGGTTTAGTAAGTAGCTAAACGGTTAGGCTTAAAGAATTTATGTCAATATCTTGACAGAGGTCGTCAAAATATTAGCCATGAAAAAGACCAGAGAGAAAATTTTCCGACGCCGAAAGACCACCGCGGGGCGTTGTGAAGTTTGCGGAGAAGAGATGCCCCTTTGTTATCGTTGTCAAAAATGTGGGTATCTGATCTGTCAGCGGTGTATGGCCGAAGGCCCGCGAAAATTTTCCTGCAATACGGTTACCTGGGTTTGTCCTAATTGCCTGAACTGGGAGACGCTTTGATAACGACGATGGTCCTTGGGTCTTGAGAAAGGGGTAATTTTAAGGGGTGAGTTTCTACAGAAAGATCAGGGAAGGTCTTTTTGAATTTTTCAATTTCTTCTTCCACCTTTGGGCCCTTCATGGCGATCAATTGACCGCCAGGTCTTACGAGAGGGGCCGAAAGCTTCCAGAGGGTTAAAAGCTCTTTTACCGCTCGGCAGACCACCACGGCGAAATATTTTCTGGGTAGGGGATCGTTTTGGCCTACTTTGGCCTGAATGATCTTTAGTTTTTCCAGCTTTAACACTCCGGCTACGTAAGTAAGGAAGGAAATGGCCTTCTTGCGCGCGTCTACCAGCCAGACTTCCCTTTCAGGTTGCATGATCTTGATGATGACCCCGGGCAGCCCGGCCCCTGTGCCCAGGTCAAGTAACGGCCCGGGCGGGAGATAGGGTATGACCGTTAGGCTGTCCATGAAGTGTTTTAAGGCGTAATCCTTCGGGGTTTTAAGGGCTGTAAGCCCCAAAGGTTCTCCCATTTCTTTGAGGAGGGCAAAATAGCGGACAAACTGGGTCCACTTTTCTTGGGAAATGGATAGGTTCAATTCCGCAAGGGCCTGGCGGGCCCAGTAGGTGAATTCTTCAATAAAGGCCTCTTTCCGGTGTGAAGCCATGGTTTTGGTATATCTTAACCATCCTGTTTGGAAGCGGTAAGTTTTTTTGAAGATTAAGGTTTATCAGGGCAAAAATTCTGGTCCTTTTGGGGGAAAAGTTTATATTGATGGGAGTATTTTGGCTGACTTTGATCCGTGAAAATTGCCCTGGTACGTCCCAAAGTAGGTTTCGGTCTCGGTGGGGCGGAAAATTACACCGCCTGGGTGGCCTGCGAACTTGCCCGGGCGGGCCACGAGGTTTGCGTGGTGGCCGATCGCTGTGAGGCCCCGGGGGTACGGCATCTTAGGGCTCCAATTTGTGGTCGAGGTTCGTTGATAAAGACCCTTTCTTTTTTTCTCAACGCCCGGCGGGTGCTTTCGCACGAACGTTTCGATGTGGTGTACGCTACCGGCCGGTTCTTCCCGGCGGACTGGGTGCGGGTCTCGGATCCGCTCCACATAGTCTGGCTTAACCGGGGCTATGATAGGCCGCCGCTTCTCTGGCCTTTGCGCCCCAGGCACCGGCTCCTTCTCTGGCTTGAGAAGAAAAGCCTTGAGCAGGCCCGCCGGGTGATCGTAAATTCCAAAATGGTCTTTAACGAGCTCGCCAAGCATTATCCCTTGGCCGCTAAAAAGACCCGGGTCATCTATAACGGGGTAGACTTTGCGCGTTTTAATCCTTCGGTGCGCCGTTTTCGAACTGTGGTGCGCAAAGAACTCGGTCTTTCCGGGGAGGACCGGGTGCTGCTTTTTGCGGGTTCTGACTGGCGAAGGAAAGGCCTTCCCCTTCTCCTTTCGGTCCTTGAAGAATTACCGGAGGATTTTAAACTCCTGGTGGCAGGCGGCAAAAAGCTTGGAAAGAAGGGTCGGGTTTATTATCTCGGAAAGGTAAAAGAGATGGAAAGGCTTTACGGAGCGGCAGACCTTTTAGTGCTCCCCACCCGCTACGATCCTTTTGCCAACGTGGTCCTTGAGGCCCTGGCCTGCGGCCTGCCGGTCATCACCACCCCTGAAAACGGCGCGGCGGAGTTGATCCGAGAGGGGGTTACAGGATATGTACTTTCTAGAAGTGAGTTTTGTTTGCTTAATTTGTTTTCATTTATAACCTCGCCTGAAAAATGCTTTGGTTCAGTAAAAAACTTCTCTTGGAAAAATCATCTTAGACAGTTGCTTTCATGAGAATTCTTTATGCATTTCCCGAAGAACTTCCGCTTTCAAAAGCTAGAGGATTACAATCATGTGCCACAGTTTCTGCTTTAGGAAAGCAAAATACGATATGGTTTGCGGCTCCCTTTAAAAAAGATCCTTTTTCTTTTTATCAATTTTCTAAATCTTCAGGGGTAAGATTGGTAAATATTTCCCGAAAGATCGGCCTTTTTAAGTCTACTATTTTGTGGGCCTTAAAACTTCGTTTATTAATT